>CAIVRI010000089.1 GCA_903908265.1 uncultured Pseudomonadota bacterium | reverse complement strand
GGTCTAGAGGAAATCGAGGGCAAAGTCCTCGATCGCATCAAGGCAGCGAATTGAATAGCTCCAAGAGTGGCGCAGCGGACCTCGAGGTCAACGCCGTAAAAAAGACGTTTGGCAGCCACGCGGCAGTGGATGAACTATCATTTAGCGTCCCGCATGGCAGCTTCTTTTCCATCTTGGGCCCCTCCGGCTGCGGCAAGACTACCTTGCTGCGCATGATCGCTGGCTTCATTCAGCCGGATTCCGGCGACATACGTATCGGCGGCCGGTCTATGGCGGGTGTCGCTCCAAATCAACGCCCAGTGAACATGGTTTTCCAGCAGCTCGCACTGTTTCCAATGATGAATGTCGCTGAGAACGTTGCCTTCGGTCTCGCCCGTCGCGGCGTCGGCAGATTAGAGCGCCTGCGCAAAGCAGAGGCAATGCTCGAGCGCGTCGGCCTCGGTGGCGCACAGGGCAAACGAGTCGATGAGCTTTCCGGTGGTCAGCGTCAGCGCGTCGCAATCGCTCGCAGTCTCGTGCTGGAACCCACCCTTCTACTGCTCGATGAACCACTCGGCGCACTCGACCTTAAGTTGCGCGAACACATGAAGATCGAGCTCAAGCAGCTGCAAGCGGCCTTTGGAACCACCTTCGTCTATATCACGCACGACCAGTCTGAAGCGCTCGTTTTGTCAGATCACGTCGGGGTCATGAACGCCGGCCGTTTTGAGCAACTCGGTAGCCCGCAATCACTGTATTACGAGCCTACTACACCGTTTGTCGCTGGATTTGTTGGCTCCAGCAATCGAGTCACAGGACGCGTTGCAGCGCTGTCGCATGGGATCGCCACGATTGCTACAGACGATGGCTGGCTGTTAGAGGCGCGGGTTCGCGATAGCCTTGTCGTTGGTCATAGCGCAATTGCCTTTGTTCGGCCCGAAGCGGCGACACTCGCGCGTGCTGCTGCGGATCTGCCGAGCACCCAGCGCAGCCATGTGGGACGGGTCGATAGTCTCCTGTTCGACGGCGCGAACTCGGCAGTCTTAATCCGAGAAAGCAAATCCAACCTTGAGTTCCGAGTGGCATTACCGCAAACCGGTCAATTTTCAGACCTTATTCCCGGCGAATTAATTCACTTTGCATTTGATCCAGAACGTGCGGTGTGCTTCATTGCGGGAGCATCTCGGTGATCGACACCGGACAGAACTTGCGGGGGCGCGCTGTACTATTGCTGCTGCTGGCGCCCGCAGTATTATGGCTTCTATTAACGATTATTTTACCGCACGCTGATCTGGCGATGGTATCAATCCGAGAACGTGTTGCCCCGCGCGAATACGTGACTAGTCTCGCCCAGTACCGCACATTTTTCACAGAGCCACTGTACTGGCATGTCTTTGTCCGCACGGCGCTCGTATCCGCTGTGTCGACCTTGATTACGCTGCTCATCGCTTTTCCCGTCGCGTGGACGATCGCGAAAATCGCGCAAGGCCGGAAAGCCACGCTACTGTTTTTGGTCTGTTTGATTCCATTCTGGGTCAGCGAAACCGTACGGACTCTCGGCTGGATGATTCTGCTGCGGGAATCCGGCGTCCTTCCGGCACTACTGGTCAAACTGGGAATAGCCGCAGCGCCGCCGGAACTGCTGTACCACGACGCCACAATTCTAGTCGGTCTGGTCTATACCTCCCTACTTTTTATGGTGGTCCCTCTCGTCAATAGTCTGGAGACACTGGACAATTCGCTCATTGAGGCAGCCTATGATCTTGGAGCGGGGGCCTTCTCAGTCCTGCGCGACATCGTGATTCCGCATGCTGCACCCGGTATCACGGCGGGCTGCATTGTCGTGTTCATGCTCACGTTGGGCAACTATCTAACGCCCAATCTGCTCGGCGGAACGAGCTCACAGTGGTTCACCGAGCAGATTTATAACCAGTTCATCACTCGTTTCAATTGGGAACAGGGTGCTGCTTTTGGCTTTCTTCTGCTCGGCCTCTCGACTACCATCGTTTGGCTCGGGCTCAAAGCCAGTGGACAGCGCTTCGCCGACGTGATGCGCCGCGCATGATTCCCTCACTCCCCTCTTCTCGATGGATACGCGCTACAAACGCGATCTACCTGGCCGTGTTTCTGGTCTTTCTTTTTTTGCCGTTGCTGACGGTTGCCGTATTTGCTTTCAATGACGCGCCGTATCCGGCGCCACCGTGGCACGGGTTTACCCTCGACTGGTTTTTAGGTAACGAGGCTACTGGGCGCGTTGGACTTTTTCATGACGAGGAACTACTCGGTAGCATTCTGACTAGTGCAGTGGTGGCCGTCTGGGTTACCGCGCTCTCGGTTATTGTCGGCACAACGAACGCGTTTCTCATGGAACGTGCAAAATTCCCGGGACGTCAAGCGCTGTCGATGATGATGTTGGTCCCATTGGTCATTCCAGGCGTCATCCTCGGCATCTCGATTCTGGCTTTCGCGAGTCGACTTGCTGACTTCGCCGATAGCACATTTGGATTAGATATCGAATTTTTGCGCCCTGGGCTGCCGTTGGTCGTTGCGGGCCAGTTCTCCTACATCGCAGCTATCGCCACGTTAACAGTCAGTGCGCGGTTAAAGCGTTTTGATCATACTTTGGAAGAAGCCGCGCTCAATCTTGGCGCCTCCCGCACGGCCGTACTATGGCACATCACCCTGCCCTATCTGCGCCCAGCTATGGTCGGCTCCGCCGTCATCGCTTTCCTGATGTCATTTGAGAACTTCAACACCACGTTGATGCTCGTCGGCGCCGATACGCCGCTCACCATATTGATGTACGGACGTATGCGGGAGGGTGCTACCCCGGTACTGAACGCTGTGAGTCTATTTCTGATGGTTGCTTCAGCGGTGTTAGCGCTCAGTCTGATGCGCCGCGGCAAACAAACGGACCGCTGACCCTGCTCACGCCACTAGTGGCGTATTAACCAGCCAAGTCGTTAAGCACCTCGCCGAACGCATGGACTAACTGATCTATTTGCACCGACTCCGTTGCCGGGCAGACCAGCATCATGTTGTGAAACGGGGCAATCAGACAGCCGCGGTTCACTAGCCCTAGGTGCACTGCCGCCTCGATTTCCCCGCAGTGCGCCGCCGTGGCGGCCGTACCGTTGCGCAACGGTCCGGGCGCGCAGATAAACTCCACTCTCGCGCCGACCCGCACTACATGCCAAGGCAACGCATGCGCCAAAATTGAACGCGCTAAGCCGTCGGCGAGGCGATTAGCCTGCTGTTCCATATGGGCGTAAGCCGATTCGGTCATGACCTGTTCGAGCGTGGCTCGCATCAGCGCCATCGACAAGGCATTGGCAGAAAGGGTCGTCCCTAATCCAGAGTGACCCGGCTCCTTGGTTGCCCGGATTGCATCCCAGCGCGTCGCCACCGCATCCGTAAATCCCCAGACGCTCGCCGGGGTACCGCCCGCGATAGGTTTACCCAATACGAACATGTCAGGGTCAAGATGATGCCGGCGGGTGTAACCACCCCATCCACTCGAAATCGTGTGGGTTTCGTCTATGAGCAGTAACGTCCCGGTACGCCGCGTCATCTCACGGAGCGCCGTATGGTATCCGGGGTCTGGAAGCACCATACAACAGTTGGTCATGACCGGTTCCGCCAGAACGACCGCAACCGTCTCGTCAGCCAGTGCGGCCTCTAGAGCGGGCAAATCATTAAACTCAACGACGCGCGTGTGCGCCGTCTGGTCGATCACCTGGCCAATGAGCCCTGGGCGATTACGCGCGACACCGTCATAAAGGCCGACATAGGTCTCATCTACCGCGCCGTGGTAGCAACCATGGATGACCAAGATCCGCGGTCGGCGGGTCACGGCACGGGCAACACGCAACGCGAACCTATTCGCATCAGATGCCGTAGTAGCCACCTGCCAGTGTGGCAAACCAAACCGCTCCTGCAGTAACTGACCTACCGCATAGGCATCTGCGGTGGGCAACATATACGTAAAGCCTCGCGCAACCTGCCTTTCTAATGCGCGCAAGACGGGCTCCGGCGAATGCCCGAACATGGATCCGGTATCCCCGAGGCAAAAGTCATTGAGTGCATCTCCATCAATCGTCTGCAGTCGAGCCCCGCGCGCCTCTGCAACCGCTAATGGGAATGGTGACGGCCAATCAAGCATCCAATGCATCGGCACGCCGGCATAGAAACCTTGGGCCCCCGCAGCAGCGGCCTGCGAACGCGGATGCGCCGCAACGAACTCGCAGGTCTCTTTCTGCACAAAGCTTGCCAGACGTGCACGCCCGATACCGCGCAACGTTTCAGACATAAAAGTCATGCTCGCGGGGGAAAATAGACTCGATCAGATCAAGGTACTCACCTCGCTTGGTGATCACAAAAACGTCCAGAAAGGCCTTCGGAATGTACTCGCTTAGTAGCTTGGCCTCACTCAACCGGTTCAATGCCACGATCAGGTCACCTGGGAATTCAGGATCACCACCAACGCTTCTTCCCACCGCCGGAACGCCGGGATCCAACTTATGCCGGATGCCGTGGAGTAACCCCGCCAGCATCGCGGCCATGACCAGATGCGGGCTGGCGTCGGCGCCCGCCACGCGATGCTCGACCCGGCGCGCGGCGCCGTGCTGCGCCGGTATTCGAAACGCAACGCTGCGATTGTTCTCTGCCCACGACCGAGAGGTTGGCACGAAGGAACCCAAATAACGGCGCTGCGAGTTGAAGTTAGGAGCGAAAAGACCGAACGAATCGTACAGTAATGCTTGCATGCCACCGATTGCGTGCTGCAATAATTGTTCGCCGTCTGGGCCGCCGAATCGATTGCACCCCGCCTCATCGACTATGCTGGCATGTATATGTAGCCCATTACCCGCTTCCGCAACGAAGGGCTTTGCCATGAAGGTCGCTTCCATCCCCAATGAGCGCGCGACACCCTTCACCAAACGCTTCAGTAGAGCCGCTTGATCTGCGGCTACCACGGGATCTGGCAGATGGCTCAGGTTCACTTCAAACTGACCGACACCATATTCGGATACACAGCCGGCGACCGGCAAACCTTGCGCTTTCGCAGCAACATGGATCCGTTCGAGAAATTCACCAAACTCGTCAACCGCTTCCATCGAGAGGTTCGCGCCGCGCGCCGGTGGCGTCCGACCGGGCTGCGCTCCTAAGCGCAGGCTGCCATCTTCGGCGCGTTTGGGATCAACCAAATAAAACTCGAGTTCGCAAGCGACGACCGGATGAATTCCTTCGGCCCGACATCGCGCGACCACATCAGCGAGCACATGGCGGGGGTCGTACCAGAAAGGGCGCCCGGATTGTATGTTGGTCATTTCGCACAAGACTTGCGCGGTCGGCTGGCGAGCCCAAGAGGCTCGAACCAGCGTCCCAGGGAGCGGCATGGCCGCTCCATCCGGATCACCATCAGAACTGCCATATCCGTGCTCTTCCATGCCGTAGCCACGCACGTCCGCGACTAAAGAGGATGCCGAAAAAAGCACCCCATTCTTGAACAATCCTGGAGCGTCCGCCGCTTCGAGCCGCTTACCCTGCAAGTTGCCATTCAAATCAATGACAAAAGCGTCGATCGCCTGTATATCGGGGTTGTTGACAAGAAATTCGTCCCACTCACTTACTGCAGCATAGGTTCCGTGTTTCCGTTCATGCATGATGCCCTCTACTCGACGTGTGCACTCAGAGACGATCTCTGAGTGCGTAATACAGCATGGCCGCGACCATAGTTGGCCACCGCAACAAAGGGCCACCCGGAAAGGGTGGTACCGACAGACTCGATAGGAGTTCGAAAGAAGCAGCTTCGCCCGCCAAGGCATCGGCAACAATCTTGCCAACATAAGGGGCGAGGACGACGCCGAGCCCGGAGAAGCCGCTGAGATTTAATAGTCCCGGCTCCAACTCCCGCACGTAAGGCATGCGAGTCGAGGTTATACCGAGGGTGCCACCCCACGCATAATCGAAACGCACGCCCCGCAACTGAGGAAAGACCGACTCAACGTGGGGTCGCACAAATTCACTAATATTTCTCGGGAAACGGTAGCTATAATTTTCTCCACCACCGAACAATAGGCGATCATCCGGCGTGACGCGAAAATAGTTCACGACGAACCGGGAGTCAGACACAGCGGCGCCATTGCGAATTAACTGCCGCGCCTGCTCTCCAAGCGGCGCCGTAACCGCCACATAATTATTGATCGGCATGACTCTGCCACGCACACGAGTCGACAAGCGACGCAGGTAGCCATTGCACGCCAAGACCACGCGACGTGCGCGCACGGCTCCTTGAGGCGTTGTAACGACGAATCCGGCATCTTTTCGACAGATGCCGGTGACCTCAACACCTTCGTGCAAGCGTGCCCCAAGCGATAGCGCTGCGCGTGCCATGCCGAGCGCCCAGTCAAGCGCCTGCAGGTGCCCTCCTCGCGCATCCATACTCCCACCGTAGTAGCATGGGCTGGATAAAAGTGAGGCCAACGCATCACCACTTAAGAACGAAAGATCGGTGTACCCGTAGCGACTACGCATGAATTCCACATGCTGACGAGTTTCGTCAACATAGCGGGGTTTGTGGTCGACATGCATCAGACCGGGACGATAACTGCAATCGATCCCGTAGGTTTCAATCAGCTCATCGAGGTGTCCGCGGGCAGCTAATGCGAGTCGCCAGAATCGCTGCCCGGCAGCCTCCCCCAGAGTCTTCTCGAGCCACAGCTGGTCACGACGCATCCCGACATGCACTTGCCCGCCGTTACGACCAGACGCGCCCCAACCGAGGCGTGATTGTTCAAGCAATGTCACGTCGATCCCGCGACGAGCCAAATGTAACGCGGTACCGAGACCCGCGTAGCCACCGCCCACAACGCAGACGTCTGTCTGGGTATCGCCTAAGAAAGGCAGCCCATCCGCCTGTTCACGTCGTGTTGCGGCGTAGTAGGTGTCCACATGCTGGATTGACGGCGTCAGCGTACTGCCATAAACACTCATGATGGATCAACGGCAAAACCGTTCCGTTGCAACAAATTCATGCCGTCACGGATATCAAGCAGGATGGCCCGGGACAGGTCAGCCGCACGGCGCCGCCGAATGGCGCGGATAGCGCACACATGTTGATCCGCAAGTCGCTCACCGTCATAACGATCATAAACAATGCGCATATAGGGACCGAACTGCAACCACAGCGTTTCAATCAACTGAACGAGCGTTGGGTGCGGCTGTGCCCGATAAATCGTGAAATGAAACTCATGATTGGCACGCATGTAGGCGTCAACGTCTCCGCTATCCAGCGCATCGCCAATCGCCTTGTCGACGACCTCAAGCCGCTGAATCGCCACATCGTCCAGTCTTGCAATCGCGGCCTGGGCCGCAGCAGGCTCAAGCAACTCTCGGCAAACCAGTAGATCCGCATGTCGCGCAGCGGTCATCGGCGGCACGATAATTCGGCGCTTAGAGCGAATATCTACCGCGCCGTCCGCAGCCAAACGTCCGAGCGCATCTCGAACGGGCATCTGACTGACGCCCAACTCATGCGCCAAACGGCGCGTCGAAAGATGCGTTCCCGGAGTAATTCGGCCGGTCAAAAAGCGCAGGCGCAACTCAGCATGCACAGATGCGCGTACCGAGCCATCCTGTTCTTTCTTTTCGGGCAATTTCATCCAACCTTCGTCAGCGCCATTAGTGTGGGCGTGGCCTCATCTAAGGCAGCACGCACTGTGTCTACCAGCCGGTCCAGCTGGGCATGACTGACAATCAAGGGCGGACAAAAAACAATCGTATCGCGGATTGCGCGAACCATCAGGCCGCGGCGGATACAGATATCTCGGACGATGGGACCGGCGTGACCTTCTTCGCCACCGAACCGTGCGTTGGTGCCTTTCTTGGACACGATTTCGATACCACCGATCAAGCCTAGGGATCTTGCCTCGCCGACGAGTGGATGGTCCCGCAGGCGGTTCAGTGCGTTGGCGATATAAGGTCCCGTATCCTCCGCCGTTCGTTCCACCAGGTGCTCACGCTCGATGATCTCCAGATTGCGCACGGCGACAGCAGCACTGGTGGGGTGCCCGGAATACGTGTAGCCATGCACGAACTCCCCACCCTCTCGCAGCGTCTCGACGATCTCAGTCGACATCGCCGTCGCGGAAATTGGCAGGTATCCAGAGGAGAGGCCCTTAGCCATCGTCACGATGTCGGGGCGAATGCCAAAGTGCTGAAAGCCAAACCAGCGTCCCAGCCGCCCAAAGCCGCAAATCACCTCGTCACAGACCAAGAGGATGCCGTACTTGCGACAGATCGCCTCAATACGGGTCCAGTAGCCTGGCGGCGGGATAATCACGCCACCAGCGCCCTGCACAGGCTCACCAATAAAAGCAGCAACGTTATGCGGGCCTACCTGGAGAATGCGCTCCTCAAGGGCATTTGCCGCTCGAATCGCGAATGCCTCGGGGTCCTCACCAAAGGCATCACCAAAAAGATAAGGCTGCATGATGTGCTCAATTCCCGGTACGGGTAGTCCACCCTGCGCGTGCATGGCCTTCATGCCGCCGAGGCTGGCGCCCGCAACGGTAGAGCCGTGGTAGCCATTCCAGCGACCGATGATGATCTGGCGCCAGGGCTGCTCTTTCACTGTCCAGTAGTGCCGCACGAGACGGAACACGGTGTCATTCGCCTCGGAGCCAGACGAATTGAAGAACACGTGCGTCAGGCCATTGCCGAGTTTCCCCGCCACCGAGGCTGCGAGCCGTACCGCAGGTGCGCTCGCGGTCTTAAAGAATGTGTTGTAGTACGGCAGCTCAAGCATTTGCTCATAAGCCACCTTGGCGAGTTCGTCCCTACCATACCCGACGGTGACACACCACAGTCCTGCCATACCATCCAGTAGTTCATTGCCGTCTGCGTCATGGATCAGGCAGCCAGACGCCTTGGTGATGATGCGACTGCCACCCAACTGCGCCTGCAATTTATAGTCCGTCTGACCTGGCAGATGGTGAGCGACATCCAACCGCTTCAATTCCGCGGCTTCGCTAGCAGGCAGTTGTCCAATGCTCATTTTTTTTGACCTCTCTTGTCAGTGACGGCGCCGCTTAGGCACCGAGTAATTCATAAACCGCACGATGCCCCTGCTCAATCGCGACATCCGTGTAGGCGCCAGCGCCGGCATCAGAATTGGCGATCGCGATCCTCCCAAATCGGGCTCTCGCTCTCACATAGTGTTCTTCACCGGGAGCAACATCAGGATCGAACAGCGAGTTGTTTTCCGGTGCATACCCATGCGGCCAACGATTGACGATGATGGCTCGTATGTCTTTCACAGGATCAAATGATGTCCCGGAGAGCATGCGCCGCAGCTGATCGCGTATCTCACGCTCAAAAATTTCAAACGGCGTTGCGAGCAGTTCAGCGCGACCAACTTTATTTTGTTCATGCTCTGTCAAGCCCGGCTTACACGGAGTCCTAACCATCGCTAGCAAGTTAGGTTCGTCTGGCGAGCGGGGGCTCTGATAAGCACCAATATCGACCGTCGGATTCAAGCGAATAGTTGTGTGATAAGAGCCTGGCGCATAAATAGAATGTACCCCGAGCTCGGAAAATGCGCGCCAGTTGGATAGAGCAACGGAGGTGTAAACGAGTGGCGTCTTGATCGCCTCACGCAACGCGGCCTTCTGCGACTCAGGCAATTCGGGCACGAGATAGGGAATAATGTTGTTATAGCAAGCCAAAATGCACTGCTTCGCACGCACTTCCAGCACCCGACCATCGCGGTGATAAGCGATGCGCACACTACGCGAGCGTTCGATGGTCGGCTCGTCGTGATGCACGCCGAGTACGATCGAATTCAAGCGAATGCGTACCGGCTCGTCCTCACGATCCAATTGCCGATAATTAACTCGGGCCGTGACCAGATCCTCAATGGTGGATCCTGGCACGGCGGCCGGCACCAGTTTACGGACCAAGGCGCGTGCTACGGAGGCATTGCCGTCGGGGAAATGCATGAACACCGAACCGCCGGTATCGGTAAAACCGGCTGGCGTGTAGCCCATCCCGGGGATGGATCCCGCCGGCAACCGCAGACCATGGAAACCGGGCATCTCAGAACCCCAAGCGTCTAGCGCGCTAATGGCATCGATGCCAACTCCCCACCATCCTTGGGTGAGCGCTTGGTAGAGCGCAAGTACGGCAGGGTCCACCTTGACCACGTCACGCAGATAGCTCAGATAGCTCATGCGCAATAGTTTTTCTTTTTTGGCGACAGCACCCAAACCGACAAAATAGTCCGTGTTACCAACCTCAGCACGCTCCAGGTCGCGCTTCGCTGCCGCTGACAACGGAGCCCCTTTCAGAAATTCTGCCCAGCTGCGCTGGCGGTAGCCTGGTGCCAAATGATCCGCCCCGAAGGTTTCGCGGTCGAAGAAAATGCCCTGGGTCAAACCGAGCGACCTGTAGAAATCTTTTTTCTGGGTTTTCAGGGCCAAGGCTGGCGCATCAATACCGATCTCGCGCAAGACGCTATCTGCAACCGCGCTAAAGGGCTTTGGACTTTCAATGGAGTAGGTGCCTCCATTCAGGAGGCGGATCGTTCCATCAATGGCTACCTCGTTGCGCTTTGCATGACCACCAAAGTCATCATGATTTTCAAGGATCAGAATGCGCGCGTCGGGACGCTCCTTGCGATAGAGGAGAGCGGCTGACAGCCCACTGATCCCACCGCCAACAATCACCAGATCGTATTGCTCACCAAGATCGAGTGGCGCGGCATGGGCGGTGCCGTCGCGCAACGCATGCGCAGCCTCAAAGGCACCGGGATGACTGCCACGCAATCCAGTCAACGTCGGCGGGTAATAACCCATCCGATCCTGCATGGCCTGCGCCAACGGAACGTTTCGGCGTGAGCACCCTACCAAGCCCGGCAATGCCAGCGCACCGGCGCCGAGCACGGCCCCTTGCACGAAGTCGCGTCGAGTGATGGCCGCGCCCATTCCCAATAACCGATCGGACGGACGCTTGGCCATGACTCACCCCCGAGCGGCGCATCGGAACCGAAAGTGATTCCATATCGGCCAACCCAGCACCTAAAACTACCGTTCCGATGGGGGTGCAGTCAACGATCTGCGATCACAGATGGAACAAAAAGACATAATATATTTGCGTGTCACCCCCCCGTACCGTAGATTTTCCGCCTGACTGACTTTGCGACCACCTGAGGTGACTTCATGTTTACTCCCTCTAAAGCCCGTCCATCGGGGCGACTCGCGTCGGTCTGTGCCACGGCACTCGCCACGGCACTCGCCGCGGCAGCCACAGTGGCGGCTGAAGCCCCCCAAACGGGTGGACTAGATGAAATCGTAGTGACCGCGACCCGCCACGAAGAAGCCCTCAGCAAAGTACCGGTCAGCGTCACCGCCATGACCGCCGAAGGCCTGGACCTGCGCGGCATCAAAGACATCGAAGATATCGCGCGCTTTACCCCCGGCATCCACGTCGACAACTCCGGCACCGCCAATATCTCCATCCGGGGCATCGCCTCCTCCGGCGGCGCGGGCACAACCGGCATCTATGTGGACGACACCCCCATTCAGATGCGGTCTATTGCCTTCAATCCAGACGAATCGCTGCCCAAATCCTTCGACCTCGAACGCGTCGAAGTGCTGCGCGGCCCGCAAGGCACCCTATTCGGTGCCGGCTCTGAGGGCGGCACAGTGCGCTACATCACGGTCCAACCGTCGCTGTCGAAAACCAGCGTCAACGCACGGGCCGAGGCGTCCTTCAACCCCGGCGGCGAAGCCAGTTATGAGGCCGGCTACGCCGTGGGCGGCCCCCTTATTGAGGGCAAACTAGGCGCCCGAATCAGCGTTTGGCACCGCCATGACGGCGGCTGGGTCGATCGAGTCGATGCCTACGACCCCACCACGGTATTAGATAAGCATGCCAACCGCACCGACACGGATCTGATTCGTTTAGCCGCGGTCTGGTCGCCCAACGACAATTGGACAATCACGCCAAGCCTCTACTATCAAGATCGCCAAGCAAATGACGTCACCAACTACTGGACGCTGTACTCGGACCCGTCCGCGCATCGTTTCGTGAGCGCAAACCCAACAACGCGGTCCTCACCGGATAAATTCTATCTGCCCGCCCTGAAAATAGAGGCCGATTTAGGGGCAGTGCGCTTCATCTCGAACACCTCCTACTACAAACGTGACGAAGCGACCGGCTATGACGGTACGCTGTACAACCTTGGCTTCTACCAGTCACTGCTCGGTCTTGAGGCCGGCTCACTACTACTCGACCAGAACGGCGTGCACCCACTCACGCCGGGCTTGAACTATCGCGCACCCGCGACGATCAACAACGGTCAACGGAACTTCGTACAGGAAATTCGTTTGCAGTCGAATGACCCCAATTCGAAACTGTTTTGGACGGCCGGCCTATTCTATGGCTCAAACAAACAGGATTATTTAGAGCAGTTGCACGACCCTCAACTCGGCACCTTCTTCGAGGCGGCAGGCTATGCCAGCGTTACCGACTATTTTGGCGTAGGGCTCGGCAGCAATCCGCGCCCCTGTGACTCAGCCCCGACACCGCACTGCGGTGAGACCGTGCTGGGAATTGACCCGCAGTCGTCTTACTTCCTGCGCACCCATGCCAAGGACGAGCAAACCGCGGTCTACGGCGAGGCGACGTATGCCGTCACCGATTCCGTAAAACTCATCGCAGGCGGCCGTTTTGCGAAGGTGAAATTCTCCGTCGACACGGTCACCGGGGCTGCGCAGTTATTTGACTACGACACCTATCTCACTAATAGCCATTCCGAGTCCGTATTCACACCGAAACTCGGCGTGTCGTTCCAGCACGATCCGAGCAACCTGTACTACGCGACCTATTCAAAGGGTTTCCGCCCAGGCGGTGCGAATAATCCGGTCCCACAGGCAGCCTGCGAAGGCGACTTTGCAAACTTCGGGATCACCAACTCACCGGCCACCTATGACTCAGACACGGTGCAGAGCTACGAGGTTGGCAGCAAGAACAACTTCAACAATCGGTTCCGGCTGGCTTCCAGCATCTACTACATCAAATGGCACAACATCCAACAGACGGTACTACCCCCCGTCTGCCAGATTAGTTGGATCCAGAACTTGGGCGAGGCCGTTGCCAAGGGCGCCGACATTCAGGCCGACTGGCTGGTCACGCCCAGCTTAACGGCCGAATTTGCCGCCGGTTACACCGACGCGCGATACTCTAGGTCGAGTTATGTCGGCACCAACACCAGCGTGCTGCCCGTTGCCGCGAAGGGCGATGCCATTGTGGGACAAGGCGGCCAGCCCGGCTCACCTGTTACGGTATCGCTAGGCCTCGAATACAAGTTCGACGCCTTCGGTCACGAGTCATTCCTGCGTGGCGACTGGCAAAACCAGAGCAAAGCGAAGTGGGCTTCACCGGGACAAGACCCGGGTACGCTGCAGTACGATGACGCCAAATATACGCTGCCCGCCACGAACTTCGTCACGGCACGCCTCGGCATGCAGTTTGGTGATTGGCAGGTGGCGGCCTTTATCGACAACCTGCTCGATAGCCACACGGTCACAAACTCCGACTGGACGATCAATCCAGGAGTTGCCGCCGATGGCGTCAATTCGTCAACGACGCGACTGGGTCGGCAGTGGACCTTCCGGCCACGCACGATCGGCGTGACGTTCACCTATCGACGCTGAGCTTCGGATAAGGACTGCGGGCCCCGGGGCCCGCAGTCCTGTCCCACCCCGTCAGGCTTGACGATAAACCGCCACAAATCGGTCCTGCGCAACGAGACCACAATCGTCGGCTGCATATTCAACCGCCCAGTCACCAGCGGCTCCCACCAGCAAATCACCGCCCGCGTGCCGTTCAATCGTGAACGCTTCGCGCATGCGTTTGGCCCAAATGGGGACCGGAATATTCCGGTAGGGACCGTCCTCTCCCGACGCCTGCCCGCCCACTGGGCGATACTTGGCGTCGAAACGGTCGCGAGTGACCGACCAGCGATCACCGGTTGATCCCGTAATGAGCGCATCTCCCTCCCCATAATGGTTGGGTCCTACCGCACTCATTAACAGCCCGTTTGCCGCCGCAAATACCACGCTCACCACTTCATCCTTCACCGCGCGGATGGCCTGTGGATCGAGGGAGAGTCGCGGGCATCCCAGATGAATAGTCATCAGAGAAACTTCAAGATAAGCCCCAACGGCGCGTGCCGCAGGAGAAATGCGATTGGGACCCAGGGCCAACGGGGAACGAAAGCCGTCGGACGCTCCCGTTCGATCGCCTGCACGATGGCACGACACCCTGTATCTGCATCCACGATAAAAGGCCGGCGACGCGAACCGGACAAAATCTCGGTATCAATATAGCCGGGCAGGATGGCGCTGACCCGAATGCCAGAACCCCAAGTATCTGCGCGCACCCCTTCGGTCAACGCGGAGAGGCCCGCTTTGGTGGCGCCATACACCGTCTGGGAACGGGGCAATCCCCGTACAGACGCCACCGAGGAAATCGTGACCAAGTGGCCCTGATCCCGCGAACGGAATAACTCGAGCGCCGCTTCACACTGCGCCAGCGCCGCAACAAAGTTGGTGTTGACCGTAACGAGATTTTCCGCGAAGTGGCCCGTACCCACGGACTCGCCGCGACCGATCCCTGCATTCACAATTACCCGATCGATGCCTCCCAACTCCTCATCAAAAGCGCGGAAGACAGCGAAGACCTGATCATAATCGGTAACATCGAGCGCACGGATCACGACGCGTATGTGCGGATAACGCCCAACAATTTCGTCGCGCAGCGCGATGAGTCGATCCAGACGCCGAGCGCAAAGCGCCAGATCCCGGCCCTTGGCCGCAAATTCGAGCGCCATCCCACGACCCAATCCCGCGCTTGCGCCCGTGATCAGAATGCGCTGGCGAATGGTCATTGCGCCGCGGTGCCTTTCACCACCACGCCACCCTTCATGACAAACGATACATGCTGCAGTCTCGCCACATCACTCAGAGGATCGCCCTGTACGCCGATCAAGTCGCCATAGCGACCCACCTCGATCGCGCCCACATCAGCCGGTCGCCCTAGCGCCTCAGCAGCCGTCACGGTCGCCGCGCGAATCGCCTGCATCGGCGTCATACCCCACTGCACCATGGTGACAAACTGCTTGGCGTTATCGCCATTCGGATAGACCCCGCCGTCAGTGCCAAAAATCATGTTCACGCCGGCAGTATGTGCCGCCCTAAAGTTCTGTCGCTGCAGCAGACCGAGCTTGCGCTCCTTCTCGAGGGATTCCTTAAACGTCCCATTGCGCTCACCTTCGGCGAGAATGTAATCGTCGTCATACACATCCATTGAGAAATAGGTGCCGTGTTGCTTAGCTAACTCAATCGCCTCACTGTCGGCTAGGCTGGCGTGCTCAATAGTGTCCACACCAGCACGGATCGCATCCTTGATGCCTGCCGCGCCGTGCGCGTGCACTGCAACGCGCAGACCTAGCATATGCGCCTCGTCTACTAGCGCTTGCATTTCCGCCAAGGAATATTGCTGCCCGGCAACGGTGTCCGTCTTGGAAAACACGCCCCCAGTCCCACAGAACTTAATGACTTCGGCACCGTATTTGCGCAATTTGCGCACCACCGCACGGATCTCCAGCGGTCCGTTCGCGATACCCGGTGACGGCACCTGCACCGACGGGGGGAACTCAGTCGCATCACAATGACCACCCGTAGCGCCAATCGCATAGGTCGCCGGCACGATGCGCGGTCCCGGCACGTAGCCCGCTTCAATCGCCTGTTTCAGAGCCACATCGTCGAAGTTCGATGAGCCCACATTACGTACCGTCGTAAAGCCTGCATCCAACGTTTTACGGGCGTTCGCGACGCCAACAACAGTCCAGAAATTGTCCGTGAATTCCAACCCGCGGTAACCACCCAGCGCCGGATCGGACGTCAGATGCACGTGCATATCGATAAAACCCGGCAGCAGTGTTTGACCGGGCAGGTCTATATGACGCACCCCCGCCGCTACGGCGCCTGCATGGGTCGTCACCGCCGTAATCCGTCCATCTAGGATGGTCACCACAGGGTGTTCAACCACGCGCCCGGAGATCACATCCACCATGCGGTCGGCCGTGACTACGACCGTATCGGCGAAAACGGCGGCAGTCAGCAGCAACGCCAACAATGCGGCGAGAGGGCGAAATAAGAACATATGGGCGTCCTGAGGTCGGCTAGGAAATAAACGCACTAGCGTACCGGAGGCCCATGGCGACGCAAGAAGTTATCGTCAGCCCGGCCCCAACGCCCAACAACGCCGCAGCACCGGCAACACCCGCCAAAAAAGACCTAAAACCGTTGCATTGGCGCAGCAGCGCCACCGGTCACCAGAACACTGGTCAGAATATTTCAAATATCATGCTCAGATTGGGCGTGACGTATGACACGTAAAGCCTTAATCTAGTTGAGATAGGTCGATCGAGGTTTTCGTGCACCATCACCGCCGCATCACCGCCGTCCTGCTACCCGCCACCTTGCTTCTGGTCTTGGGTGCGCGTCCCTGTGCGGCTGCGCCGCGCCAACACACGGCCGCGAACCATCATCATGCGGCCGCAGCGACGCGCCATTCCGGCGCCAACCCGGTAGCGGCTCATGCGCATTCGAACACGGTACGCCCGCGCACCGCGACAAGTAATCATGCCGCCGGCCCGGACCTCAAATCCAACTCGTTCTACGTACTGGATGAAGCGTCACAAGCGGTCGTGCTCTCCAAACAGGCGGATGTGGCAACACCCATCGCCTCGATCACCAAGCTGATGACCGCCCTCGTGATCGTGGAAGCACATCAGCCGATGGACGAAATCATCACCGTGACGCCAGAAGACCGCGGCGAGACAGCCAAGAGCTCCACATCACGATTGGCATTCGGCACCGCACTGAGCCGCAGTGACCTGCTGCATCTGGCGCTGATGTCTTCAGAAAATCGGGCTGCCCATGCATTAGGCCGCACGTATCCCGGTGGCATTGCGGCCTGCGTTGCGGCAATGAACGCCAAAGCAAAGGCGCTGGGGATGAACTCCGCTCACTTTGCAGAACCAACGGGGCTCGACACAGGGAATGTCGCAAGCCCGGAGGATCTGGCCAAACTGGTCCGCGCAGCGGGCGACCATCAGATCATTCAGGAATATTCTACCGATCCGAGCTACTCGGTCTCGGTCCAGCGCAAGCAGGTGGAGTTCCACAACACCGATGCGTTGGTGCGTAACCCAACTTGGAATATTCTTGTCCAGAAGACTGGCTATATCGCCGAGGCAGGCCGCTGCTTGGTCCTACGCGCGATCGTCGAGGGTCGCTCGGTCATCATCGTGCTGCTCGATTCGGCGGGGACCTACACGCGCGTGGCCGATGCCCAACGCGTGCGCCAGTGGCTAGAACGCCAATTGGGCGATGGCAGCCACAGCAACGGGCGCCGCGGCGGCTGAACCGCCCCTTCCTTGCGCCAGAAGTTGGCGCCTGGAGCCGACCCATCGGCCTTAGCGGCACAAGCCCGCACTAGAGTCGGCCACTCGCGCTCGCATGCCCGGGTTGGCATTGCGTCCTGCGACCCGTAGCATCGGCAGTTCGTCCTCTGGTTACAGGTCCCGCCATGTCACAGCGCCACGTCCTGCTCGCCGCCCTACTCGCCTGTTCCATTACCTACGCCCGGGCCGCCCCCCCGGTTGACGCCATGACCATGGAACGGATCGCCGACGCCGGTTTAAACCATGGCGAGGTGGTCACCACGGTGGCCCATCTAAGCGATGTGATCGGTGGGCGCATGACCAATTCCCCGGCAATGCGCGAAGCCGAACGTTGGACGCAAAGCGAGCTCCAGCGCTGGGGCCTTAAAAACGTCCACACTGAGGGCTTTGAGTTTGGCCGCGGCTGGTGGATCGAGTCAGCGACAGTGCGCATGCTGAGCCCACGACCATTGGCGCTGCGGTCGATACCTATCGCGTGGACACCCGCAACACCCGGCGCGGTCAGCGCACCGATCGTTGTTGCGCCCATGCGCAGCGAAAAAGACTTTGCCACCCACAAGGGATTGCTGCAGGGGCGAATCGTGTTGGTCACCTGGCCGGACGACCCAAAAGACGACACCGAAGCGCCCTTCCAGCGCTTAAGCGATACAGACCTCTACAAACAGGATCGCTACGCGCTACCGCACACCGATGCGGACAGCCTAGCGAAGACGCTGGAGCGGCGACGCTTTGCCGCCGCGATGGATCGATTCCTCGTCCAGGAAGGGGCTGTAGCGTGGGTACGTATGTCACGCCTGCCAGGCAGTCTCGTCCATGGGGAAGGTTATGAATTTAAGGTTGGGCATACGGCCAAACTGCCGGGAGTTGAACTCTCTGCGGAGGACTATCGTCGACTGGCCCGACTCGCCAAGGGCGGCGAAGTGAGGCTGGAGATAGATAGCCGTGTGCATTTCGACGATCGCGACACGAAGGCCTACAACGTTTTTGCCGAGATCCCCGGCAAAGATCCGAAGGCCGGTTACGTGCTCGCCGGTGCACACCTCGACAGTTGGGTCGCCGCAGACGGCGCCGCCGACAACGGTGCTGGCAGCGCCGTGGTCATGGAAGCGGGCCGCATTCTCGCAAGCCTCGGGCTAACCCCGAAGCGAACTATTCGTATCGCTTTATGGGCGGGCGAAGAACAGGGACTCTATGGTTCCGCTGCGTACGTTACGGCGCATCTAGCTACATGGCCTGTACCTGCAGATCCTGAAGTCGCCGCGCTCGGCCCGTATTTCGTCGACGATGCGGTCCCGACCGACCGTCTCCCGGGCTACAGCGAATTGGCTGCCTATTTCAATGTCGACAACGGCTCGGGCAAGATCCGCGGCATCCATACAGAAGGTAACTTCGGCGCTACCAGCGTGTTACGCGAATGGCTCGCGCCGTTTGCGAGCCTCGGTGCCAACAACGTCGTCGCCTCCCCTACCGGTGGGACCGACCACGTGCTGATGAGTCGCATCGGACTGCCCGCATTTCAGTTCGTACAGGATCCGCTGGACTATGCCTCGCGGGTACACCACACCAACCTCGACACGTTCGACCATCTGCGTCCCGATGACCTGCGCCAAGCGGCCGTCATACTGGCCACACTACTTTTAGACGCGGCGAACGCAGACATGCAACTCCCCCGCAAAGCGTTTCCCTCACCACCCGCGGTGACCAACCCGTTGCGCTACGCTGAACCCGCTAAGCCTTGACCCGGAGTGATCTCTATATGAAACCGCTACTCTTGCCGGTACTACTCCTGTTCACAGGCCTAACCGAGGCCGCCACGGCCGTCACGCCCTTGCCGCCCCCTCAGGCACCCGTTGGTCCGATCAGCGTGCTGACATCCCACGTGCTCGATGGCCTCGGTGGAGAGTCGCGGGATCTGACGCTAGTCATACGTAATGGTCACATTGAAAGCATCAGTCCGACCGGCACCGAAAAACTCTCTGGTGCAGTGATTGATTTGCGCGGTTACACGGTACTCCCGGGCTTCATTGACACACACGTACATCTCGATTCTCACTGGGATGCCCAAGGGCGCATTGCTACGGAGACCGAGTCGGTCGCCGATGGCGCGACCGGTATCGCGAATGCCGCCTGGGCCTCCCTCATGGGTGGCTTTACGACTGTGCAGTCCGTTGGTGATCCGACCGAGCGTCCACTACGAGACGCGATTCGCGACCGCGGTTTCCCGGGCCCGCGCGTACTCACCTCACTAGCATGGATCGAAGGCGATCCGGCAACCTCCGATGACGCCTTGCGCGCGATGGTCCAGCAGCGCAAAGCGGAGGGTGCAGATCTCGTAAAAATATTTGCCTCGTCAAGCCAGCGTGTCGGCGCGACGCCGACACTCACTGAACATCAATTAAAGGTACTTTGTGACGAGGCAAAAGCGGTTGGTTTACGCAGCATGGTCCATGCTTATCGCTCGCAGGTAGCCGCTGCTGCGCGCGCTGGTTGTCGTCAGATAGAGCATGCCACTTATGCCAGCGCACAAGACGTGCATGTGGCCGTAGAAGCCGGCGCCTACCTCAGTCCGCAAGTAGGCTTGGTAGTACAGAACTACATTGCCAATCAGGAACGCTATATCGGCGTCGGCAACTACACCCCACAAGGCATGCAGACCATGCTGCAGGACCTGCACTTCGACGTCGAGGTATGCCAGATGATGATGGCGGAACCAAAGGCAAAGATCGTGTTCTCAACCGACGCAACCGCAGGCGCCCATGGCCGCAATGCGGAAGAGTTCTTCGGTCGAGTCCAAGCCTGCGGTCAAACCCCTTTGCAGGCACTTACCTCAGCGCAGTCACTCGCCGCAGACGCAATTGGACTTGGCGATCGCATTGGCCGAATCGCACCCGGATTTGAGGCAGACCTCATCGCTCTGGAGGGCGATCCGCTGCAAGATCTCACCGCAGTGCGTCGTGTAGCCTTTGTGATGCGTGGTGGCACCGTCTACAAGTGGCGCGGCGCCCAACGACCCTAACAGGCGACGGTGACAGGGACTAAGGCGACAGCGCCTCCGGCCCCAACGCCTCTGCCAAATAGTCTGCTAGGGCATCGAACTCCTCTTCTTCGACCTTCGCTCCTTTTGCGATCATGGTGTCGATCTGCGCCATCCACTGCCGGCGGGTCATACGATGGCGCATGACTAATTCCACCGAATGACATTGCCCGCAGATCCGCACCGCCAACGGCTGGCCCGTACCCGCGGGCAGCACGGGCGGGCTTTCAGCACGCACGCTCCCTGTGATCAGCATCGCCTGCACTGAAAGTCCGCCCAGCGCACCTGCGCGCAGCCATGACCGTCTCATGGCCGCGCAAAGACCAGCAAACGGGCGCCCACCCCCGGGCCACCCACTGCGATGGCCACGTACTGCCGACCGCCGACCCGATAGGTCATCGGTGTGCCGGTGGTCTTCTGCCCATTGGTGTCGTAACGCCACAAGTCGGCACCACTCGCACTATCGATCGCATGGAACGCCGCATCACCACCGCCGACGAAGACCAGCCCACCCTTGGTCACCATCACGCCCGCATTGCCCGCAGCGCCCAGTTGCGCGGGCAAAGCGACACCCGCTAGCGCTGAGTGCCGGCGGATCGCTGCATCATCGCCGAAAGGCACCTGCCAACGCATTTGACCGGACTCTAGATCTAGCGCATCGAGATAGGCATAGGGCGGCTTTAGCAATGGGATACGGTGGCGCAAAAACACCGAAACCTCGGAGGCATCGTTCGGGCCGACCGCCGGCACATTACCGGCCGCATCGGTGAGGTCCGGGTAAACGATCTCCGGCCCATCGTTTACTTTGATGTAAAGGGTATGGGAATTGGGGTCAAATGCCCCACCACCCCAATCCGCCCCGCCTTCCAGACCCGGACGCTGCAGCGTGCCCTGCAGGCTTGGCGGTGTGTATATAGGCCCTAAGCGCAGCTTCGACAACACGGCGACGGCCTCCGCATGCAATGCCGGCGTGAGGTCTGTCGCATCGTCCAGCGTGACGCCCTGGGGGACCAGTGCGGGCATACCAATCGGCACCGGCTGGGTAGGCGACGCCCACTCACCGGGCACGTCTGAGGCCGGCACAGGCCGCTCCTCGATCGGCCAGAGCGGCCGTCCGGTGACGCGATCAAAACCAAAGACAAAACCCTGCTTGGTCAATTGCACCACCGCATCGACGCGGCGCCCACCACGACGCAACGTGACCAACGACGGCGCCGCCGGCGGGTCGTAATCCCAGAGTCCGTGGTGCACCAGTTGGCGATGCCAACGTCGCTGACCCGAGCGCGCATCAAGGCACACCAACGAATCCCCGTATAGGCCATCACCCGGGCGATTACCCCCAAAGAAATCATTGCTTGGCGTGCTAACCGGTAGATACAGCAGCCCACGCCGCACATCGACGCTCATCGGCGCCCAAACGTTCGTATGGCCCGTGTAGGCATTGGCCCCGTTGGTCCAGGTCTCAGCGCCCGCTTCCCCAGGTCGCGGCACGGTGTGAAAGGACCACACCAACCGCCCTGACCGAGCATCAAAAGCGCGCACATCACCCGGCGGGTCTTTGCGATAGATGAGCCGGTCGGCAACCCCGTTACCCACAATAATGAGATCTTTCCAGACCAAGGGTGGCGACGTGTTGGTGTAGTGCTTGGGATCAAATGGCCAGGCCAAGCCCTGTAACAAATCCACCACCCCATGCTCACCGAAGCCTTCGACAGGCTTCCCCGTCGCGGCATCCAGTTCAAACAGACGATGACGTGAGTTCAATAGCACCCGCAGGCGACCCGACTGCGCATCGCGCCACACCGCAACGCCGCGATGCACAAAGCCCATCCCATTCGGTACCTGGCCTTCTCGATAGGCGCCAGGATCAAAGCGCCAGCGTTCGTGTCCCGTAGCAGCATCGATTGCAACCACTTGGTTATAGGGTGTTGGCAAGTACATGACGCCCTCGACGACCACAGGCGTCGCCTCGAACAGGCCCGGCGAAGTGCCAAACTCCGCCTTTGCCGTTTCGCCAGTCTCCCAAGCCCAGGCTAGTTGCAGCGACCCCACGTTGCCACGATCAATGTCAGCCAACGCGGAGTACTTTAGACCGCCCGAATCCCCACCATAAACGGGCCAATCCACATCCGGAACACGCGCAGCCGCCGCAACCCCGCAGAGGAGCGCCAACACACCGCCACACCACCGGGCCCATGCCACGGTTGGACGCCGCGTTTGCGCCGCAATGCCATTCCGATAGAGAGCGCGCGAGCCTTGAAACGCTAATGAGCGAAAAAGGACCCTGATCATGATAACGGCACTCTCATTTGAAATTATTTTTACCAGAGATTTCAATCATGCAGCGATTTTGGCGTCGATTCCAGCGCTCCATAAACGATGCTGTCTGTGTCCTCGATCGACGTCAATCTTTCCAGCGAGCCGCCACTACGGGATCGGCCCAAACCCTTTATCAAGCGCCACAAAGCACTGCGCCGTCGGTTCAGCTAGGCAGGGACCAAGGCATCCGTTCCCAGCGCGTGCCGCCCCGTAATCGCCGATCGACGAGTGAGTGTGCGGTTGCCCACGCAGGAAACGCTACCATCGCGTCCATGTAGTTGTGGAGGATATCGGTGCGCGCATCCTCCTGCCCACCGCCGGGTGCAGAGCGCTTCAACTACCACCCCGGACGACACTGATCATCAATCGCAGAGTGCGTGTACGTGAGCGCCGCGCGCGCCTGCGCCGCCCAGCGTGGCGAGCCGGTAGCTTTGGCAAAAAGAGCGACCACGCTACTGTAAGTCAAATTTATTCCACCCCACGTTCATGGTCCGCTTCTCGCGCGTGGCAGAACTGCACACCCCATTCCCCCTGCGTGAACGTCCGACGAACAAAACGCAGGCGCCTGCGGGTATCGACCCGCCAGGTGGAATCCAACCGATCACGCCGTTCCAGCAGGTAGCGCGCTAGGGATCGGTTCATGCCGGATCCAGTGTCCTAAAGCGCCAGACTCGTTGTGCACGCCATAAAGCCTGGCGCCCGCAATCGTTCGTACAGCCTGAGCGGATACACCATGTCACCAGAGACGTCACCACGCGCCTCTCCCGAGCGGGCGTCAGCACGCAACGACCAGAGCGAGTGCGTCAAGTCCCCCGGTTTCTGATTCGCTGCCCACACTCGGGCTACATGCAGCGCGTACGCAAGAGAACGGTCTTCGCCCCTGGCGTCCGCGAGCGGAACAATGCGACCCGACGCAAAGGTATTACTGATGTCCCCGGTATGGGCACAAAGGAGTTGGCGCGCCCGGACGGATTCGAACCGCCGACCACTTGGTTCGAAGCCAAGTACTCTATCCAGCTGAGCTACGGGCGCCTGATAGGCCACCACAGTAGCAAATTCAAGGCCAACGGAAAGTCCAATTAGCGCGTAGCGAGCGATTCGGCAATTTTTGCTCGGCTTGTACGAGTAGCCCTGCACATGTACGTCTCATGCGGCCCGGATTCGGCGCCAATAATTGGCTTTGGAATCGCCGCCCCCACGTCACTTTTAGTCCGGACGCCCCAGCGACTGAACGTGCGGCTGCTCGGTCATTGCATGGTCCGCCAGCGTTCCAATGTGATGCCGCCCCTTGAGGGCATACCAGAGCAATCCGGTACCGAGAATCACGGCGATATAAACAAAGGCACCCCATGTGTTGTACCAAGGCAGCCCGTACAACGACTCGCGCGGCCATGCCAAATTGATCGCCATTGCCAAGCCCCAAACCACAGCGAGCAGATTGACTAACAATCCCCACCGACCCATCGAGAAGTATCCGTCGGCAGGAAGATCTGGTGGCGGCCACAGTCCCTGCAGACGCCGCGTGAGCATCGGCATCGTCACCATCAGATACGCCAAATAAATCATGATCACAGCGATCGAGGTCAGCACGGTGAATATCTTCGGTTGACCCACGTTGATGACGAGAATCAGGGCGGCGATGATGCCAATAGTAACCGCCGGAACAATCGGGGTCTGGGTCTTGGCATTCACACGGGCGATTCGCTCACCAAATGGCAAGGCATTATCCCTTGCCATTGCGAACGCCAGCCGAATGGCTGCGGTATGCACCGCCAACGCGCACACCGAAACCGCGATGACAATACAACCTAAGAACACTTTGGCGAGCGGTCCCCACATGACCTGCTCGACGATGTACTGCAACCCGCCGTCGCTACTAGCGATCTTCGGGTCATCCAGATTTGGCACCGACAGCACCGCGAACACGAGAATAGAGCCACCAATCACAAACGACGCCAGAATGGCGCGCAGGATGGCGCGAGGTGCGGTGCGCCTAGGCTCTAAGGTTTCTTCGCCCAGGGAACTGGCGGTATCAAACCCGTACATGACATAACCGGACGCCAGTGATGCCATCAGGAACGCCCCGAGATACCCACCGTCCCTGCCCACGCCAACACCATGGGTAGAAAAAAAGACCTCAGGACCCCGCGTCGTATGCAACGCGAGAATCAGCGCAATTAAACAAGCCGCAATAAGCTCAATGAAAACACCAGCGCTGTTGATGATCGCCATCAATCGCACCCCCAGTGCATTAATGAGGGTAGTTATACAAATGAGGACGGTACCGAGAATCACGGCGTTCTCAGCGAAATCATATTGCCCGCTACCGTCCCCGATGATCTGAAATCCACGCCATAGCCTCGGCAGATTCAGCTGCAGCGCCAATACGACCGCAGACAAGCTAACGATTGATGCCGTGAGCATCAACCAACCTGAAGACCAGCCGACTACAGGGCTACCGAGCAACTTAGACCAATTGTAAACTGAGCCTGCGATAGGGTATTTGGCAGCCAGCTCCATGAAGCACAAAGCGACAGCGAGTTGGCCCACAAGTACCAACGGCCAGGACCAGAGGTACGCAGGCCCCGCTGTGCCGAAACCGAAATAGAACAACTGGAAAGTCCCGGTCAGAATCGAGATATAACTAACACCCGCGGCGAAACTGCCGAAAGCGCCGATACTCCGGTCGAGCGTTTCTCGATAACCGAAGTGCTCCATCCCGCAATCTGATTTGCCAGTCGACTCTTTACGCATAATGACTATGGTCCTGTCTGCACTAGTAATCCATGGCTGATGCTACCGGTTCTGTGCGCAACATGCGTGGTGGCCTAGAGGCGCGTGGGAGTGATGATCGCAGCAGCCCGCAGGCAGTCGCTCGGGGACTATTCCACACAGCCACAGGCGGCGCAGAGCACACCGAATAGACGCTATCTCATTGATATAAATACTCTTAATCGCTCCATACCCACACTTATCCAAACGCCATGACCATTCCGGAGCGTAAGAACAGGGCGCGCGGTTACGACAGCTCAGACGCTGTCAGCCCCCAAAGTGACCAATGCGGGCGTTTTTGGAGCCGCCAGAATTCAGCGAAAGCGCTCACTGCGCCGCACATACCATACGCCTACGCCCCGAATCTAAGACATCACAGTAATCAGAAGATCTCCATCGACTCCCATCGCACCCAATGAGCGCACGTCCGCGACCGCAGCGCAGTGCTAGCGGGTTAGGCTGTGTCTACCATTGGTGTACAAAAAAATACGAAGTCGTGAACACCGGCATTAGGATCGACCTGCGCAACGGCACAGCGAAGTCACTATCCTGCAGCAGTCGGGATGTGACTAGTCTTTAAGGAGTAGGATAGAACCATGCATTCCGCTGAGCCCGACCGGCCCCATCGCCTGCCTCGGTACTTGGTTAATACCTACAGTTGGGCTTATTTACGACCGAGATCCATCCGACTTCTTGACCATAATTTTGTGGTCAATCTCATCTTGTGGGGCCAGTCCAGACAATTAATTGGCGCGGTCGTCAATCGTCTCCAACCAAACACCCGCGTTCTCCAAGCGGCGTGCGTCTACGGCGATTTCTCAAAAAATATATTAACGCGGATCGGTGCACTGGGCGCACTGCAGGTCATCGATGTCGCGCCGATACAACTGGCAAACCTCCGAGCAAAGTTGCAAGGCCAGACCAACGTCACCTTCCATCTTGAAGACCTGACGCATCCAGTTATCGGATCTTTTAATCGAGATTCATGCGATGCGGCCTGTTGTTTTTTTCTCTTGCATGAAATGCCAAACGAGCTGCGCATGCCCGCCCTTAGAAATTTGATCGGCGCGCTTAAGCCAGGCGGCAAGCTGATAGTGACCGACTATCATCGACCCGCAAAATGGCACCCACTGCGGTGGATCATGGCACTGGTATTCAAATTTCTAGAGCCTTATGCACAATCCTTGGTCGATATTTCCATTGAGAGTCTTCTACCAAAAGACGCCATGTATCTATTAGAAAAGCGCCTTTTCTTCGCCGGCCTGTATCAAATGGTAGTCATCACCAAGCAACCCTGATCGAAGAATGTGTCGATGACGGAGCTGTTCCCTTTTTTTCTCAAAAGTCTTTTTTAAATAGGCCGCAGCAAACGCGTACCGTCCGCATCGCCAACTGACGCGCAGGTGGCGCGCCAGTTGCGCCGCGGTGCAGGCTGCGCGTCTTCCAGCCTCGCTGCCCACGCCGCCCTACGCTGGCTTGACCCCCTGCTCGGGGCAGCACCAATGATCGTCGACCGAGCTGGGCTGCCGACGCATCGTGCGCGGGACCAAGAAACGGGATCTGGGCGTGTTCTTCAACACGCAGATACATCGGCGCATCGCCACATAGCAACGGCGTCAAGCATTGCGATTTCTGTTTGGGTCCGCTATCGGCACTAGCACCCCTCAGAAATAGTCGACCGGCAGCACCACAAGCGCGGGATCTTCTGGTTAACATAGGGCATTGTCGTTGGCAGCGAGGCCCGTCAATCGCGACTGGCCTTTGTCTGGCGCAAAAAGCGGAGTCAACTCATGGGTCATAGAGCGATGTGGCCGTCGTGCCTGGCCTTGTGCACCTTGCTGGCTGGACCCCTTGCGCAAGCGGGTGGCCCCACGCACGTCGCAACGCTGGAGGAGAGCCTAAGCCGCACGGACATCCGCGCGCCGGCGATTTCTCCAGATGGATCGCGCGTCGCCTACCTCCGCAGTGAGACCGACTGGAAACAAAACGAGTTCGTCTGGCAGCTTTGGCTTGCCGACGTGGCCAGCGGCACGAGCGTCCAACTCACTCGTGGCAAAAAGTCAGCCGGGATCGCCGAGTGGTCGCCCGACGGACACTGGCTTGCCTTCGTTACGGAGCGCGAAAAAACTGCGGTCGAGCCGGTGACTACGGCCGACACGAACGGCGATACTAAAGAGGAATCGGAGCCTGCTGCCAAGCAGGTCTGGTTGCTGTCATCGCGCGGCGGTGAAGCGTGGCAACTGACGCAGTCGCCGACCGATGTCGAGGAGCTGCACTGGGCGCAAGACGGGCGGTCGATCGTGTTCACAGCGACCGCACCCAACAGCAAGGCCAGCAAGGCTCGCACCAAGCGCTACAGCGCCTATACGGTCGTCGAGAAGGACTACGACCAGAAGGCACTGTGGGCAGTGGACGTCGCCGCCGCAACCCGCTTGGCCCGTCCGCTCACCGCGATGCCGCTCACGGCCGACCCAACCCTCAGCGTCAATAGCTTTGCCATCTCCCCCGATGCGACGCAGATTGCGTTCAGTGCCACCCGCAGTCCACTACTGGCCTTCGCGGACGAGGAGGACATTTACCTGCTCGACCTTGGTCACGGCAATGCCGTGACCAAGATTGTCGCGTTACCAGGCCCCGACAACGCGCCCATGTTCTCGCCCGACGGCAGCCAACTGGCCTTCGTCACGAGCCTCGGGCAGCCATACGCCTATTATGCGAACGCGCATATAGGCGTCGTGGACCTGCCGACTGTACGGACCCATGTGGCAACCTCGGCGCGCGACGTGCGCGACCTTACGGCAAGCTTCGACGAGAGCCCGCAGGCGATCCGGTGGGTAGCGGGCGGGATCTATTTCGGCGCCACGCAGAAGACGGCCGCATTCGTGTACCGCCTCGATCCGGCCACGGGTCGGATCGAGCGCATCACGACGGGCGACCACTGGATCATCGATGAGGCGTCGGTGACGCCCGACGGCAGCGCTGTCGCATTCATCGCCGCGGATCCCACGCACACGGCCGAACTTTATGTCTCCCCAACCACCAACTTTGCTCCAAAGGCACTCACAGACCTCACGGCGCAGGTGCGCGGCTGGACGCTCGGGACGGTCGAAGTCGTGTCCTGGAGAAGCCAAGATGGCACCGTGATCGATGGTGTGCTGCACAAACCTGCCGATTACGACCCAGCGCGCCGCTACCCGCTACTGGTCCATATCCACGGCGGACCGACGGGCACGTCACAGCCGAGCCTGCTGCCACCAGACTACGCCTATCCCGTGCAGGCCTTCCTCGCGAAGGGCGCGCTAGTACTGGAACCGAATTATCGGGGCAGTGCCGGCTATGGCGCCGCATTTCGCGCACTGAACGTGCGCAACCTAGGAGTTGGCGATATGTGGGACGTCATGAGCGGCGTCGACGCGATGATCACACGCGGCATTGCGGACCCGGATCGACTCGCGGCAATGGGTTGGTCGGAGGGCGGTTACATCTCGGCGTTTCTGACAACGCATACCGACCGCTTCCGCGCAATCTCGGTCGGCGCCGGCATCAGCGACTGGAGCACGTACTACGTCAGCACTGACATTACGCCTTTCACGCGCCAGTACCTGCATGCGACCCCTTGGAATGACCCTGCGATCTATGCCAAGACCTCACCAATCACCACGATTCGCCAGGCACGCACACCCACGCTGATCCAGCACGGTAGCGAGGATCATCGCGTACCGGTTTCCGATGCCTTCGAACTGTATCGGGGCCTTCGGGATCAGAACGTCGACACACGA
The DNA here is from genome assembly GCA_903908265.1 of uncultured Pseudomonadota bacterium. GTDB lineage: Bacteria > Pseudomonadota > Gammaproteobacteria > Steroidobacterales > Steroidobacteraceae > CAIKZZ01. The sequence continues at coordinate 8,131 of CAIVRI010000089.1, read as the reverse complement.
CTGATCCTCTATACCGGCTTTGGGCATGGCATCAACAAGCCAAAGTCTGCGCTGGCCCTACTGCAGGCCAATCTAGACTGGTTCAACCATTACCTGTGGAACGAGCCATTTCCAACCGATTCGGCGCTGTACGGCACGAGCGAACTCGAGCAGGGCGCATTGGCAATCCCATCGACGACGACGCACTAGCGCGAATACAGACCCGTGACCGAGACTTACTCTCCCAGGCGCGATCGCTGGAGCTTGTTCTTGGCATAAACGCTGCCGCGCACCCGGACGTCAGTTGCCATGTAGATTGCTTTGGGGAACCCGTATGCCACTGAGCCTGCTATTGGTTTTTGTGGTGAGACACGGGCTATTGCCCCGCGTTTATCTACAGCGCCGTCGGCGCCAGTGGCAGTGGGTAATTCGAGACCATGGGGTGGCCACCGAGGCAGTCGTGGTCTGCGTAACGCCCGCACGCAGTCGCGATAGCGCCTATACGATTGGGCCTGAACTTACATCGCGTTCCGGCCAGCGCAAGAGCAGGCGCCAATCCACGCGAGTGTCTATATCCGCTCGGCACTGTGCCCGCGCGGGCTACGGCGCCGGGTCAACCGTTGCGCATCCGGCAATTGCCCTAGATGCCCGCAGAAGCCGTCCCCCACGGCTGAACTGTCGTCCGCCGTAGTCGTCCATCGGGCGTGACCGCATTGGACCTGCAACGCCCGTCTTGCTCGAGGTCACCGGACAGCCCGCGTGGAGCTGCCGTAGCGCGCTGTCAGGGGCTCGCTTCTAGGTCGCTGAATCATTCACGTGGACGCGTCGTAGGCATCCCCCAGAACAATACCGATGCCAGCGCTCTTGACGCGTGTAGGGAGGTAGCGCTTGCAGTGGCTCTTGGGTTAGCGTTCAGTGGCTGCGATGATTCATCTCAGCTGCGTAGAGCGGCTATTTTGCTTAGCTTCAGGAATCATTATGAAACGCGCCTCGACTGTGCACCTGACCGTGTCTCTCGCTGCGGCTTTATTCGTCGGCGACGCCTATGCCCGAATTGAGCCCGCTTGCCTCGGCGCCATCAAAGGTGCGTATCTCACGGATACTTCGGGCGTCGGCCCCAGTGGCTCGGCGGGGATGCTCATGATCACCAGTGACGCGCTCATGCACTACACTGATTCGCACCAAGACGGGAATAATGGCGCTTTCCCGCCATTCTCCGATGCGGCTGGCATCGTGACCGAGTGCGAGGAGCGCCGTAACGGCGCGCATGCATTTAAAGGCTACATCATCGACTTCAATCTAAAGGCACTCGTCGGAGGCGTCAGTCAGGCCGTCACCGATCCTGGCATGGCACGCCTTGAATATGCAGGAACGATCGACCGAAGCGGAAACTTAGTAGGGACGTTTACCCTGGTGGTTGGTTTAATCCCTGCCAATGGCCCCACAGCAGCCGGCACATCGTTCAACGGGCCCATTCAAGGCACCCGACTACGTTAGAAACACGGCGCCAATAGAGCTGCTACCCGGCATTCTTGGCGCCTAGGTCAGACTGAATCCGGTATGCCACGGTCATTCTCCTCTGATTAATCTGCGGTGGCGCAGGCCCGTCGTGACTTGCGATTGCCTGTAATCCGCTGCATCCGATATCGGGACATAGTGCGCCCGCGGATGGTTGGGACGCTTCGGCTGGCTCAAATTGGGATCAGCTAGTCCCGAATGATTTGGATGTGCTGCTTCTAAGTAACTTTGCCGCGGCCAATACGCTCCTCGTGCTCTAAACGTTCGATCGCTAAAGAGGCTACATGCCGGAACTTGCGGGTGATGACCGGCAGGTTGGACCGCTGTCGTATCTCGGCCTAGATCATGCGCTCACGAGTCGCGATCTGGGCCTGTGCTAGGTCGTGTTGCTGGGTGGTTACCCGCTGTCACACGCCGCCCACCTTGTAGCGGCACTGCCAGACGGCACTGCGGCGGCGGCGGTAGAGAATCAGGGCTCGGTCGAGTAGGCCGTGGGTGGTTTGCGCCCTAACAGCCACCGCCGAATTAGCCCGCGTGAAGACGGGCTGGATGGTGTGCGAGCGGTGTGCGACGACGCTCTACAGTTAGCCTGTTAGGGTAACCGCGAGTATCTACACAGGAAAATGGCGCGCCCGGAAGGATGCGAACCTCTGACCACCTGGTTCGTAGTTCGACAAGGCCCTGCGGCGCACCAATTTATCGGATCTTTTAGTTGTCTAGATTCAAGCGGTTACATTACTCGCCACCGGGACATTGTTGCAATAACAGCACCACTGGGCACTACGAAGCAGCGTGGATTCCCGCAAAATCCCCACAATCATCTGGTCTTTCCAGAGTCGGCATGGCGGCTCTACGGCCCCTAGGACAGCAGGATACCCTTTCCAAGCAGCTCTTTTTTGACAATTCTTAGTTGTTCATATTTATATATTTTGATATCCTTTACTTGTTCAATTAATAGAACAGTCATCCTCCCGTAAATATGCGAACGACACTCCATGACTTGGGAAACCGCCAACTCGATGCGGCCCTCTCCCCATGGCGCGCCTTGCGGCCGAGCCAACTGGTCGGCCGCTGCCTGCAGACCATTCGCCAGGCCCTGGGCCTAACGACACGCCAGTTGGCCCAGCGCGTCGGCGTCTCGCAAGCCGCCGTGGTCGCAGCCGAGCGTAGCGAGGCGGACCAGTACATCACCCTGGCGACCCTGCGCCGCTACGCGAACGCGATGGATTGCGAGCTTGTCTATGCACTCGTACCGCGGCGCTCGCTGCAGGAAACAATTGAAGCGCAGGCCGAACGCGTGGCCCGCGAGGAAGTGTCCCGCGTCCGCCAGTCGATGGCGCTGGAAGACCAAGCCACGAGCAAGACCTTTGCAGAGCGCCAAGTGAGCCAACTCAAGCGCAAGCTGCTCGAGGGGCGGCCGTCACGCCTCTGGCGATGAAGCCCGAATACCCCCCCGGCGCGACACCCCTCGATGCCGACGAGCTCGCGCAGCTCATTCCGCGTCATGTCACCCTGCAACGCGAGCTCAACGAGCTGGAAGAAGCCAATATCCTCCTGGCCATCTCATGGCTGGGCGAACGTCGCCGTGGCGATCCGCTTGATGAAGCTTTCGTGCATCGGGTGCACAAGCGGATGTTCTCGGGTGTCTGGCGCTGGGCAGGCACCCCGCGGCACTCGGACAAGAACATCGGCGCACCTTGGTTCGACATCTCGGCACGCCTGCGCACGCTACTGGACGACGTGCGCTTCCAGGTGCAGCACGCAACGTGGGAGCCGCGCGAACTTGCGGCCCGCTTCCACCATCGTCTGGTGGCCATCCATCTCTACCCCAACGGCAACGGCCGGCACGCCCGGATCATGGCGGACCTGCTCATGCAGCAGATGACAGGCCAGCGGCTCGACTGGGGCACAGCTTCGTTGACCACGCCTGGCGAACGCCGGGCGCAGTACATTGCCGCCCTGCAGGCCGCTGATCGCGGTGACTACAAGCCACTGCTCGCATTCGTAGGTCCGGTCAATTGAGAAATGGGCCTACCGACTCTTCCGCGGCGCGTGCAGGCAGTGGTCCGCGGATCTGGTGCATTGGCGGCGCGGTACCAGCGCGATTCCTCCCCGTCACCTGACGCTATGAGAGCGCCGTTTCCCACTGCTGCTTCAGGGACCATCTGGCCCTGCGCCCTGGCCCGAAATTGCATTGCTGCTTGCGGATGCGGTGTGCCAATGCGATGCCGGCAATGGTGACAGCAGCCTTCTGGTAAGACCTCAGTCTGAGCATTGCCTGGCAGCGCACCTTCACTGCGCGATGGTCCTGCTCGACGATGTTGCTCAAGTACCTGCTCGATCTGACGAGCACGTACTTCCAGCGATGATCTTCGCAGCGAAGCTCGCGAAGAGCCTGGTGGCTCGCCCTGTAGCCGTCGAGCGTGATTTTCCGCGAGAACCGTGGCGCCACCGCAGCGGCCGCTCTCCGGAAGAACTCCATGCCCGCTTCTATGCTTCGGGTAGGGCTCAACAGCGACGCCACGGTCTTGCCATACTTATCTACCCCGCGGTAGAGGTACATCATCTCAGCACCGACTCTTATATAAGTCTCGGCCACCCGCCACGACGATGCCACGCGCCGACTGCACTGATTGAAGCACCGCTCGTATTCCGGAACGTATCGAAATACCCACCTCAGGATGGTCGAGTGCGAAACACGAATGCCGCGCTCGGCCATCATAGCGACCAAGTCGCGGCAGCTCAGTCGGTACGTAACGTACCAACGGACACAGGTTTCGATGGTCTCGCGCGAGAACCGGCAACGCCGGTAAATGGCATCCCGCTCAATAGGTTGGGTCACTTCGGGCGCCTCGGGCAAAAGGCGCGGAGTCTACACGGCCGCCGTTAATGCACCAGAACCCCGGGTAAGCTGAGAGCGTGCAAGTGACTGATCAGGAAGCGGGAAGTTGGCGCGCCTGGAGAGATTCGAACTCCCGACCCTCTGGTTCGTAGCCAGTAGGTCGCTTTCATCACCGGTAAACCTCTCTACGATTGCCGATCCGGACCACCAAAATGCAGAGCACGTTATCTTCAATGTTGGCGATGACCCGGTAATCACCAACCCGATACTTCCATAAATTCCCCAACCTACATCCTCTCAGAGCCTCCCCCAAGCTTCGCGGATCTTGAACATGCAGAAGTCTCTTATGCAGGAAATCGAGGATTCGGCGGGCTACCTGCAGGTCAAGTTTCAAAAGTTCCTTCTTGGCAGCCTGGTCAAACTCAATCCGCCAAACCAAGCTCGTCCTCCACTTGTTTCAAGGAGTAGGTCTTGCTTTTCCCATCGCGAACGCGGGCCAATCTCTTCTCAGCCAGAAACAAGTCCTCCAGATCGTCGAGGTGTTCGACAATGGCTTCTCGGGCATAAAAACTCTTGGTGCGACCGGTCGCCTTGGCCAGCGCTGCAAGACGCTCTTCAATCTCTTCGGGCAAACGTAGAGCCAACATGAGGCGCCTCCTAAATTGCTATACAAGTATAGCGCTTTTCTCAAGCCCGCGGGAGTTGGGGGCCGACACTGTGCTCTTGGTGTGCAACGGGTGTGCAAGCGCAACCATCGCCCGAGTTGATCGGGCAAGTCGCTGAAAACGCTTTGGGAAATGGCGCGCCCGGAAGGATTCGAACCTCCGACCACCTGGTTCGTAGCCAGGTACTCTATCCAGCTGAGCTACGGGCGCGTGCTTGAGTAGCTGATGCGTCTTCGGCATCCCGTCGCCCGGTGACCCGTTCGACGCGTGAGGGCGCGGATTTTACACAAATTATTGGCTCGGGGTGGCAAATGATTCTGGTCCCTGCCATCCAAGCCTAGGCTGGCAAGGCCAGATCTCGGACGACCGGCATTTAAAAATCCCACCGAAATAGGACCCCTTAGATAGGCCTGACCCGAACACCCGATCGCAACCTGATCGGGGTAGTATTGCCCGGATCGACAGCATCAGCGCTGCGCTTGCACCAATTTACGAGCGTAGAAAGCACCATCCCAGAACCTGCCGGCATACGCCGGTACCCGATAAAACAGGGTGACTGCAATGAATCGACCCCAACGCCTGTGCGCCACCGTTTTGTTGGCAAGCCTCATTGCGACAAACGCCGGGGCAGTCGATCCGTGGGAAGCCACCCCGTCCACCCTCACCGAACGGCAGTTACCGAGCCTTGTGCAATATTACGAAGCACTGCACGCGGACCCCGAACTATCCCGCCTCGAAGCGCATACCGCCGCGGACTTAGCGCGAGAACTGCGCGCGGCAGGTTTTGACGTCACCGAGCACCTCGGTCAATACACGGTACCCGGCCAGCAGGGCTACGGGGTCGTCGGCATCTTGCACAACGGTAGGGGCCCTACGGTTTTGATCCGGGCCGACATGGATGCGCTGCCCGTGGAGGAGCAGACCGGACTGTCCTATGCGAGCCACAAGCACATGGCCGGCAGTACGGGCGGCGACTTTCCGGTCATGCATGCCTGCGGTCATGACGTGCACGTCACCTCCATGGTCGGCGTGGCGCGGGTATTGGCCGCCCTACGCGACCAGTGGCACGGGACGCTGATGCTGGTCGGACAACCCGCTGAAGAGACCATCGACGGCGCTAGCGCCCTGATTCGCGGTGGCCTCTATGACCGGTTCCCTACGCCGGACTACGCGCTGGCGCTGCACAGCACATCGACAATCCCGGCAGGGACGGTCGGCGTCGTCAGCGGCTACGCACTCGCAACCTCGACCTCAGTCGATGTGACTGTCCGGGGCGTCGGCGGCCACGGCTCACGCCCCGAGGATGCGCGCGACCCGGTGGTGTTGGCCGCCGGGATCGTGATGCAACTACAAACCATCGTGAGCCGCGAAATTTCGCCCTTCGATCCGTCGGTATTGACGGTCGGCTCCATCCATGGTGGTACCAAGCGCAATATCATCCCGGACGAAGTAAAGCTCGAACTGACCCTGCGTACCTACACCGAATCAACACGGGCCCATATGATTCAGGCCGTCGCGCGCATCGCGCGGGCTGCAGCGCTAGGCGCGGACATGCCGGAAGATCGATTGCCGATCGTGCACGTCATCGAAACCGAGCAAGCACCGGCGCTGTTCAACGATCCGAAACTGGTCGCGCGGATCCGGCCGGTGCTGGAGGCCACCCTCGGTACAGCCCAGGTGCGCGACTATCCCCGCATCATGGGCAGTGAGGACTTCGGCAACCTGGGGCTCAATGGCAAAGTGCCGGTCACCCTATTTTGGCTCGGCGTCAGCGATCCGGCCAAAGCAGTGGAGGCCGAACGCACGCACGAACCCTTACCCAATATCCACTCCTCCCATTACGCCCCTGCAGCCACTGCGACGCTACGGACCGGTGTGATTGCCATGAGTACAGCGGCGCTCGCGTTATTGGGCCGGTAAAGGGTGCCCAGCCGTCGCGAATGCGCGTTCGCGCCAGCGGCATCGCAGCGTGTGACAAGCCACTTCGGATTACGCATAGCTAGGCGCGCAAGGGAGGGCTGAGCACCGCCCGGCTTGTGTCACGAAACCCCCGCTCAAGATGCGGTCCGGCCCAAGCCATAAAGAGTAATTTTAGTTTTAAATCAAGTGCTTGGAAAAATTACCAAGTCCTAAGCCGGCGCAGACTGCGCGGGACATGACGGTCTGCTAGGCGCTGATTTGAAGCCAACGCACCCCTGCATCCGAGAGGTAGCCCGGTCGCCTGGCTGATGAAAAACCCGCCCTGAATCAGCACTTTGTCCGCTATTTCTGGCAGAATCCGCGCCCACTGAACCGTGGCCGGAGCCCGTTTCGGCCGCAAGACGGTCGGAGCCGGGGGCTCCCGGTCCCGGTTTGCTATTGACCGCATCACCCAAAACCGCACGGAACCTGCCATGCCCCGCACTACTCCGCTTTCCGATATCCGCAATATCGGGATCATCGCCCACGTCGACGCCGGCAAGACGACGACGACCGAGCGCATCCTGTACTACACGGGGCGCAAGCACACCATCGTCGACATCCATGACACCAAGGACCTCAAGTCCTCGACGACGACCGACTATCTCGAGCAGGAGCAGAAGCGCGGCATCACGATTCAGTCAGCCGCTGTCTCGGCGTTCTGGCGCAAGAAGAAGATCAACGTCATCGACACCCCGGGACACGTCGACTTCACTATTGAAGTGAACCGTTCGCTGCGCGTGCTCGACGGCGCGGTCGTCGTATTTGACGGCGTTGCCGGTGTAGAACCGCAGTCAGAGACCAACTGGCGTCTCGCGGACAACTACGAAGTGCCGCGCATGTGCTACGTCAACAAGATGGATCGTAGCGGCGCAAACTTCCTGCGTTGTGTGGACATGATCAAGAAGCGCCTTGGCGCGCGCCCACTGCCGATCCACCTGCCGATTGGTTCCGAAGACAACTTCAAGGGCATGATCGACTTGGTCGAGATGAAGGCCCTGGTTTGGGAATCGGATGACAAGGACGCTGAGTGGAAGGTCCTCGATATCTCCCCAACCATCGCCGATGATCTGGGTATTGAAGTGCCGAGCGATCGTGCCATCCTCGCCGACATCGCCAAGTTCCGTACGGAACTGGTCGACACCTGTCTGGAAATGGACGACGTGGC
>CAIVRI010000088.1 GCA_903908265.1 uncultured Pseudomonadota bacterium | reverse complement strand
CCTTCATAGAGCAAGGTCTCGGTGATGCTCGGCTGTACCGTGCGGATGCGCACCTTGACCCAGCCCGGTGGTGGCGTGGGTTGGGGCAGTTGCGTGAGGCGCAAGTCCAGTGGCCCGTGCAGGCGCCATGCTCGCATCATGCCACCCTGGGGCTGGTGTATTGGCGCCCAGTCGGGCGTTGCGTCACCGGCCGGAGCGTCTGTAGAGGTCGACCGCATAACATACTCGCAGGGCAGCCAAGGCCACCGATACTAGGGCAAGGGCGTCAGCACGCCAATGCCATCCGCCCGAGCCTACCCTAGTGCGCGCGGGTTTGTAGATCAGAGCCTGGATCGAAGAAGCCGAGCAGTCCTTTTTGCCCGGCGTAGCCGAGGTGCGAATGGATGCCGTACAGGTCCTCAAAGGTCTTTAGTAACGCGTAATGATTGAATGGCGTCAGCGCCACAGTACCCGGTAATAAGAATGGGGACAGCAACACGGCGCCGGTGCGATCGCCGCCGAAGCTATGCATTTCAGTGACGTAGTGATCGTCGCTTTCGGTGGCCGGGAAGGTGCCGATGTTTGGCCCCGCTTGCTGCGCACAACAGGATTCGCCCGCGAACACATCTTGAAGCCGGCCATCTGCACGCGTAGTCCGCTCGCTGTCGCCTTCGTCGAAGGTGACCACCAGCAAGCCATCGCGGCGATAGGCGGGGGAGGCCAGAATGCGCGGCACCCAGGTTTTCAGAAACGCATCGGCGGAGAGAAGTCCGCCGGGGGCGCCATCCTTGCAGGGGGCATCGTGACCATCGTTGCAGAGGTTGGGCGAAATAAAGACAAACGCTGGCGTCGTGTGGATCGACTGCAAGTCATTAGCGAGACGGGCTAGCGAGCCGACATGGTCCGCGCAGGCGCCACTATCGAGCAGCGAGTGAAAGTAGACGAAGGGGTTGTGGCGCGCCGCATATTGGTCGCCCTTCTGTGCGCTCTGGGTTGGATCGGCGGCACCGATCGCGGGGGCTCCACAGGTCGCGCGCTCGCGCGTCGGATCATTGCCTAGGTCTTCCATATAGCCGCGCCAGTGTTTGCCACGCGCCATCAGTTGGTCTGGCAGTGTTTTGACGTGCGCCGGATAGACGCAGCCTTTGCCTATTTCCTGGCCGTCGGGCGTGGTGCCTTGTGAGGCGAAATCCTCAAATACCTCACAGTCGTCGCGCGTTTCATGCGTCCCGCTCTGGCCGCTAATCATCGCCAGATAATTGCCAAGGCTGTAGTGCGCGGTGCCGTAGTAATGGCTGAGCAGGACGCCTTTTTTGGTCAGTTCTTTGGATAAATACGGTGCCTTGGACGCTGGTCCGAAGGTCTCCGTGAAGCCCTTGTTTTCGAGCACGATGACAAAGATGTGGCCGACCTTGGGGCGGGCCGTCGTAGTGGTAGCGGTGGCCGAGAAAGTGGACGCGGCAAGACCGACTGCGGCGAGCAGCGAGACGAGTCGGGAGAAGCGAGGCATGCAGGCACTCCAACGGGCGATCCGGGCACACATCATCCCGCGCATGCCCGTGCACGGCAACTGGATGGACCATCCGGCGAGTGCCGGGTGACGCGAGGGGCTGTCCTGGCAACTGGTGGCAGTTCGCACGCTGCGCTTGCCGGTAATCAGCAGGCGTATGCGCGGGCGAGTGGGCTGTGGCTAAATGCACCAGCACCGGGGGCGCAGAAACCAGCCCCATCATTTGGAGGACCCGCGCGGAATACTGCCGGGTGTGCAGGGGGTAGATTCGATGCGAACGTATACGCAGCAGCATGCCGGTAGCGAAAAACCTAGGTTCTGTGCCTTGATCAGGTGGGCTGCGCATGAGCTTGTTTAATTCCAGGCGACGGTTTTTGAAAGCTACGGCGATTTTAGGTTTGGGTGCGTCGGCAGCGCCGGCTCTGGATGCGCGTGGCGCTACGCGTTCCACATCGAGTCACCGCGGCGCACACCGTCTAGATCGCGTGGCGTTGGAAGATATCCTCGTGGGTTGTGCGGTTTTTGGCTGCGGTGGGGGCGGCAAACTTTCGGAGGGGCTGGCGAAAATAACCGAAGACCTAGGGGCAGGATTGCGGTTTAGCTTGTTGCCTGTTGCTGCGCTTGGCGATGACGAGTGGGTCGCCTCCCCCTATGGGATTGGTAGCCTCGCGCCCCTGAGTGTGGCGGATCGCGCTCGGTTTGCAGGCTTGCCGCTGGCGAAAGAGGACAACGTGGAAGCTGCGTTCCGACGGCTGAGTGGTTTTCTCCATCGGCCCTTTGTGGCTGCGGTGGCAGGTGAACTAGGGCCGTGGAGTACCGCTGCGGCGTTGTCGACGGCAGCGCGGCTAGGTATACCACTGCTCGATGCCGATCGGGTCGGGCGTGCGACCCCGGAGGCCACCCAAGATTCGGTTTTGGTGGCGGGGCTTTCGAACCTGCCGCTAGCTGCTGTAAGCACTTTCGGAGATTCGCTGATTCTCGAACGTGTGGGTGCCGATTCTCGGGTGGAGGACTTGCTGCGGGCCTTGTCCGTTGCCAGTGCGGGTGATCTGGGTGTGACCGATGCGGCATTGTCCGGGCGCGCGATTCGTCGCGCAGGAGCGCTGGTCCTTGGCACGATTTCCAACGCCCGTGCCTTGGGCCAGGCGGTGCGTCAGGCAGCCGCCGTGGGCGCGGACCCAGTGGCGGCCTTGCTGGCAGCCGGGTCCGGTCATCGTTTATTTCAAGGCACTGTCCTCGAGTGCCCCTGGCGTGACGAAGCGGGCTTTCTGGTGGGCGAGGTAGTGATCGCAGGCCACGGCTCGTATGCGGCGAGTCATTACCGTGTGCGCTTTAAGAACGAGAATATTGTGTCATGGAAGGACGATGTGGTCAGTGTTTTGCCGCCGGATCTAATCTCCGTGGTGGATTCGGCCACGGCGATCGCTATTGCGAATCCAGAATTTGAAATTGGCCAATCGGTGACCGTATTGGGTTTCTCGGCGCCCGCCTTGTGGCGTACGCCTGCCGGACTGCGCGTGTTCGGGCCAGCGCATTTCGGGCTATCGGAGGCTTATAGGCCGCTGTAGTGGCCGATTCCTAAGTGCAGAGTCCATTGCTTGTGCGCGTTACAGCGCGAAAGCGTGGGGGATTAGTCGGCGGCCGCGTCTGCAGCAGCACGATGCGTGATGTCGCGGCAAATGCCCACTAACCCGACCACTTGGCCTGCGGCATTGATCAGTGGGGACTTGAGTGTGTCGAGTAGGGCCCGGTGCCCGTCGGGGTACTGGACCCACTCCTCATTGCGATGCTCTTTGCCACTCGGCAGCATTTCCTGGTCCTTGGCGCGAAAGAAGCTTGCCAGAGATTCTGGGAATAAATCGAAATCGGTCTTTCCCCACGTTGCCTAAACCGTTCGGCCGATTAAGGCACCCCATGCCCGGTTGCCGGCGCGGTAAACGCCGCCTAGATCTTTATAAAAAATAATGTCTGGAATGGCGTCGATAAGTATCTGCAGTCCGATGCCTGGCGGATCGATGGGAAGGTGGATCAAGGGAGTCTCCTAATCCGGTTTGCGTATCCGCAGGGGACACCGGAGAGCAACGCGGGATTCGACAAAGGACCCTAGCGCAAAAGCCTCGCCATGAGCACAAGATCGGATAGTGGCGGTGCGTTCTGTTTACGGCCATAGGCTGGGGTTAGCAGCGTTTTTCCGCTTTAACGTGCATGGTCCGACCAGAATAAGCGAAACTAAGCGTCGACTAGTCCAGCAGCCCGGATAGGCCCTACGAGGAGAGCGTCATGCAGAAACGATTCGATGGTCAGATTGTACTTGTGACTGGCGGTACTGGTGGGTTAGGGCAGGCGGTGAGTCTTGCCTTCCTCGCCGAGGGCGCGACAGTGTTGGTGACCTATCGGGGACCTGCGGAGTTTGCGGCGCTGCAAACCGCAGCGGGCGAAGACCAGAGTCGTCTTGAGGGGCATGTGGTCGATGTTCTGGATGAGGGTGCAATGACAGCATTCATCACAGACGTTGTCGCCCGGCATGGGCGAATGGACAGCGTCGTCAATGCCGTTGGTGGATACGCCGCGGGCGCCGCACCCTGGGAGATGCCGCCGGATGCGCTCGATAAGATGCTCACACTGAACGTGCGTGCTGGGTATCGCGTGTTGCGCAGCGTGGTACCCGTCATGCTCCGGCAAGGTCAGGGTGCGATCGTCAATGTCGCGGCCGTCGCGGCAATTGCGCACATCGCGTCTGCCGCTGAGTATGTCGCCTCTAAAGCCGCGGCGGTAGCGATGATCGATTCGGCGGCCGCGAACCTAAAGGGTACCGGTGTACGCGCCAACTCGATTTTGCCCAGCCTTATCAATACGGCGCCCAATCGGGCGGCGATGCCAAAGGCCAACCACGCCGCCTGGCCGCAGCCCGAGGACATTGCTCGGGTCATCTTGTTCCTTTGTAGTCAGGACGCGCACCTTGTCAACGGCGCGGCCATCGCCGTTTGATCCGAGCGGCGCCCAGGTTGCTCGTGCATCCCACCGGGTTAAGGGCGGGTGTACACCCAGTCGCCGGCGACCATCGTGCGCAGTACTTGGGTTTCTCGCAGGGCTTCCGGCGTGATCGTCATGACATCGCGATCTAAGACGACGAAATCTGCCTGCTTGCCAGGTTCAATGGAGCCGATCGCGGCCAGTTGGTGCATCGCGACGGCTGCATTGCGCGTATAGGCGTACAGCATGGCCTCGCGTGGCAGGTCCTCATTGGCATCGAGCACTCCTTTCTGGCCACGCCGCGTTTCCGCCTGATAGATGGCCAAGAATGGGTTGGGCGAAGACACGAACCAATCACTCGCGCCAGCGATGACGCCGCCCGCATTCAGTAGCGATCGCGCCGGATACTGCCAAGGGTAAATTGCCGCATCCACGTAGGGTTGCACGAGATCAATCGTGTCGATGTCGGCGCTTGCCCAAAGCAATTGGTAGGAGGCAATGACGCCAAGGGCCTTGAAACGAGGTAGATCACCCGGTTGTATAAACTGCAGATGCGTGATCGTATGCGGCAGTGCGTTGGGGCCGTTGGCTTTGCGGGCCGCTTCGATCCCATTGAGCGTCTCGTGCACGGCGCGATCGCCAATCGCATGCGTATGCACGAGCATGCCACGACGATCTGCCTCGATACAAAGTGCCGCAAAGCGCGCCGGATCGAACAACAGGTCCCCCGTCTTGCCGGTGATTGCGTACGGTGCGGTCATGGCGGCCGTTTGGGAGGGGTACTCGACCACGCCATCGGCATAGACCTTGATCCCTGGCATGGTGACGCCGGGGATTCCACTAAACTCTCGCTGTAATGCGAGCGTCTCGGCCAAAGGCGCAGGATCGTTGGGCTTCACAACGACTAGCGCCGCTACGTGTGCCGTGAGTTTGCCGGCGGCAGCCAAGTCTCGATAAGCGGTGAGCATCTCCCGATCCACGCCCGGGTCGAGCCAAGAGGTGATGCCGAGGCTGTGCAGGTAGTGTACGGCCGCTTCCGCGCCGGCCAATTGCTTGCGCGCATCCGGCGCTGGAATCTTCGCCTGGATGATGCGCAGCCCCTCGTCGACTGCGAAGCCGCTCGGTGTGAGCTGCGCATCGTAGCCGTAGTACTTGCGGTGGCCCTCGTCCAATCCACGCAGATAGGCAGCGGTCAGTCCGGCGCGCTGTTGCAGCGCTACATTCGCCCAGCCGGTATGACCATCCATACCGTGCAGAAACACAGGCTGATGCGCATACGCCGGCCCATTGAACAGGGCGCTAAGCGCATCGTTATGTGACCAGATGGGCAGCGGGATCCCGGAGATGACCAGTACGTCGCCACTCATGCCGCGACCGCTGCGCTGGGCTTCTGTTGCAATCGGCGCGAGTTCCGCAACCGATCCGAGTTCGTTCTTGAGATCCGTTGCAAGCAACGACACCACGCCGCCCCAGACCGCGTGTATGTGGCTGTCGATCAGGCCGGGTAGCAGCGCGTGCCCCTGCAGGTCAACGATTTCTGCGTCAGCGCTGGCCGTAGCGCGCACCTCGTCGCGGCTACCGACCGATAGAATACGGCCGTCGTGGATCGCCACGGCTTCGGCGTAGGGTTGCAGGGGATTGGACGTGAACACCTTTGCGTTCACGAGCACGCGGTCGGCTGCTGGCGCCGCGGCGCCGCAGAAAATGAGCGTCAGGCACAGTGCAAGTGCACTCGGACGGAGGAGAGACGTCGCTAAATGGTGCATCAGAAGTTCCTAGGGTCAGCAGCGCAATCGTTGTTCTAAATTTAGCAGACCCTTTAGGGGCGCGTGAACGCTTGCACGGTCAGAAACAATACAGACGGACATAACAGACAGCCCACACCGGTATGAAAAGTGGCCACGAGCGCGCCATAGGGCACTAGTCTACGGTCGGTCGCGGCGAGCCCCGCGGTCACTCCACTAACGGTACCTGCAAGGCCGCCGAACACAAGGGCAGCGCGTGGCGTATTCAGTCGCAGTGCTCGGGCAGCCATGGGCGTGCCGATCATGACAATCAGTGCCTTCAACAGACCAATCGATACGCTGAGGGCCATGATGTCAGACGAGACCCCCAATGCGGCACCGGTTACCGGTCCCACAATGTAGGTGACGGCCCCAGCTCCAATGGTGGTGAGTACCGCCGGGTCGGTATAGCCAAACAAGCGGGCGGTGACAACGCCTACAGTGAATGGAACGAGGACGCCCAGCAGCAGGGCGCTTAGGCCCAGCCACCCGGCCCTGCGCAACTGACGTGGGTCCACCTCAAAAGCGGTCGCCACGATGCTGAAGTCCCGGAGCATGGCGCTACCCATGAGTCCGATGCCACCGAGCGTCGCAACATCGGCGAGTCCTTTGGAGCCGCCAGTGACGTGGCCGCCGACATAGGCAAACACGAGGCCAATCGAGATGGCGATGGCAGATGCATGGATCCGTCCACCGGTTAAACGCTTAGACAAGTACTCAGCCACTAGGGTGATTAGGCCGACCAGTGCAAACGCCGTTATTAGACCGTTTTGGGCGAGTGCCTTCGCGCATAGTTCCCACATTTCAGTGCTTCTTAGTGTGCAAACGGGTCTGCGGAGGTGTCGCTGAACAGACGATTGATACAGGCAATCAATCCGCTGCACAGCAGCACGGTACAGACCGCCGCGACCAGCGCCATACCGCCGGCAGCCAAGGCTTTACGCACATCCAGTTGTAGTGCCATGGCGATCACCACCGGAATGTACATGCCGCCCCAATAGAGGGTTCCGCTAAACAATTGCTGTGCCCGACCATGGCGTTGCGCGATCAATTTGGCACTCAGCAGCAGCAGCATGGCGATGCCCACGCCGCCGATATTGGCCTTCACGCCCATCCAGTTGCCCAAGGCTTCTCCGAGCGTGACGCCGATGAGGTAACAGGCGGCGAGTAGAGCAGTTCCGTAGATCATCTAGATACTCTCGGCAGGGCGACGCGACACAGGATAGAACAATCTATGCACTGAGTGCCGGGTCTGATTAGAAAGCGCGAAGGCGTCGAACTGCGCGGGGCCATTGCAAGGAGAGGATTGCACTAGAGTCCGTCGCCGCGCCGGTAAATGCCAGCTGGCAGGACAGCCTATCAACAGCCCATGAGGTCTAGATCCGTGTGGTGTGTTGCCGCAAGGTCAGTTGCTGCTGATGGGCTTTGTCGGGTGGGGCGCTCAGGTGGCCCCGTATCGACCAGACAGAAATAAGGGGTCCGGAGTCGCGGTGCGACCCCGGACCCATCGAATCACGGCTTCGCGCGATTCCACACGCCCATGAGGACGCTCGACAGAGACGCGCCCGCTGCAACCGCACCGATCGAACCGGCGATCGCATGCAGGTAGCTGCCGATAGCTGGGATGGCATCGAAGTTGCCTGACATGGTCGTCAGTGCGACGGCGCCGATCACGGTACCGACGGTCTGTTCGCCTGAAACGCTAGTGCCTGCATAGAGGCCAGCCAAGAGGAGAATTAGCGCCGCATACGGGATCGCCACAAACGCACCGACAATGGCCACAGCCAAGCCGATCCAACCCACGATTTTACTCGGATTCATCATTACCCCCAAATAGCGATGTGTTTCTTATGGTCTGCATCTCATCGGGGCGCCCAGTTCGGTTACCCCGAATCGACCCTCAATGGAATAGGCTTTTCTGAGCAAGCTGTCAAGAATGTGAAACGAAAGGATTGCCGCGCCGCTTACGTTCTTGCGGAGGTTGGGCGCTCGATCCATGATGCGGGTGAGTGAGCGGATGGCGTCTGTCGTTGCATGAAGGCGTACGCGCCAGCAATAAAAAAAAGTTTAGAAAACCCATGTAAGTTGTTTTTTTTTATGAATTTTAAACTGCACGATCGATCGCCGCATCGTTGCATAGCGGCACCCGCGTGGCTGCGCAGAGGGCAATGCGGGATCCCTGCTTTCTGAGTGTTTGTTGCCGGTTCGGACGCCGCATTAATGCGGCATTGACCGAGGCCCATCTCCTATCAGCCAAAGATTGGGACCACCACTTGCGAGGCTCGCGGCGGGGTTGGTTTATAAAATGCGAGGTGGCCGGCCCAAAAATTACCCCGCCCTCGTTGCATTCAGGGGTCCTTCGGGCAGTTGCTCGTCGCGGGTTCCCCGGCATACCGCGCGCGTACCCACGCCAGTTGCTCCGGCGTGCTTTGATCCATGGTGGGGTCGTGATCCAGACCCTTGTAGGTGCTGAAATGGATCGGTAGTTTCGCTTGGCAGGCGGTCTTCACGGACGCCACGACCACGGGGTAGGGGACCGTTTGGTCTGCATCGCCGGCGATCAGCAGCAGTGGTTGCGCGATGTGCGCCTGTCCCAGCGCATTCGCCGTTGTGAACGCAACGACGGCCGGATCGTTCTGCCAGCCGCTCGAGCGGACTGAGGATTCGGCGGATTTGTTATCCACTGTGGCGCCGTAGGCATAGTTAAAACAACCTTGTGTGGTGACCGTCGGGTAGAGTTTGAGGGCGGTTCCACTCAACAGAGTCTCCGGTGTAAACGTCGGGGACACGGCATGCAGCGCGAAGGCGACGTACGGTAAGTACATCGCTGCCTCCGGTCCGGCAGTCGAGATGGCTGCCAACCAGTCGCCGGGGTTTCCGCCGGCGGCAACGGCAATAGCGCCGAGAAAGGTTTTGTCGCCGCGGTCGGCCTCGAGTTCGTCAACCCCCCATACCGCGAAACCACCCTGCGAATGGCCGACGGCTACCCAGCGGGCATCTAGGCCCGCCACTGCTTGGTGTGCCGCCGGCACGGAATAGATGACGTCATTGGCTTGCGCAACTTTGTTTAAGTACTGGTGTGGTCCGGGTGTGCCGAGACCGTGATAGTCCGTGGCGATGACGGCGAAGCCCGCGCGTACCATCGGGAACAGGCCTTCTTCGCCATACGAGAGATTCTTATCTAGGCTCGGTGCGCAAACCCGCGCAACACCCGTTGTGCCGTGGGCCCATGCAATTACCGGCCAACCCTTGGCCGGTCGTTTGCCTGCGGGGATCAGCACGACGCCGGAGGTCGCCACGTCCTTCCCGTGGGCGTCGCGTGAGTGATAGAGAATCCGTACGGCGCGGACGCCCTTTGGCAGTTTGTAGCGGCTGAAGACGGCTTTGTGTAACAGGTCGCCCGGTTGGGTGCCTTGCATCGACGGTGGGTTGTAGAACGGAGTCAGCGGCAGCGCCGTCGCCTTTTCCATTTGAATGGCTTCCGCCAGAGAGTGCGGCATTGGCCATTCATCAGCGCGAACGTCCGGCGTGGCCACGACGAGCGCCAGGATCGCCGTCCAGGCGCTGAGGGTTCGAGTCATGACACACTCCGGTGGGGATGTGGGTCAAGAGTAGCCTTCGGGGATGCGTAGCGTCCAGCCATCGCCAGCTCCCCGGTGACGGGCTTTTAGTGCTTTGTTGGTGCCAGGACGTCAAAGGCATCCCGCACCGCAAATTGGTGCGGGTGGGGCCCGTCGTGGTCCTCGAGTCGATGCATCTCGATATGCATGTGCTCGCCGGCTACGTTTAAAGTCAAAAAGTGAAAGTTAGGTTCCGCAGTGCCCTGGTAGAGGTCGCCCGCGCGACTGACTGGGTAGGGCTTCGCACCGCCGCCGCCCGACACTAAATAGACCACACCGTCCCGCTCGTGGTGTTCGTAGTTATGGATATGCCCGGCCACGACGATGATCCGTGCGTGCAATGTTTTGGCACGCTCGGTCAGATAGTCGGCGAGGATGACTTCGCTTGGTCGAACGTTGTGACGTAGGGGGTCTAGTTCGTGGGCTGCGACGGGTGGGTGGTGCAGGTAGAGCACCACAAAGTGCGTGCTCGTGGGCAGGGAGTTGATTTGCGCCTCGAGCCATATTCGTTGAGGGCTGCCGAAGGTGAATGGCAGCATGGTGTCTAGCGCGATTGCGCGCACTTGGCTGCCGATATCCACCGCGTACCAACGTAATCCGGCGAAGCGCGGATTTGCCTGCCACCAATGCGCCAGGCATTCCGCTTCACTGCAACCGGCGAATTCATGGTTACCAAGGGTGGGGAATACGTGCAGATGTCGTTCAGTCCAGATGGACGTCTCTTGCTGGAAGACGGTGTAGTCGTTGCTGGTGCCGCCGTGCCAGGGCACGTCGCCGGTCATGAGAATGGCATCGGACGGTTCTTCAGCGATGCGCTGCACTAGTGCTTGGCGGGCGAGCGGCCGCGATGCGTCTTTCTCGGACGTATCAGTAAACCGTTGGTCGCCATAGGCGACGATTCGGACCACACTCGGATCCCGTGGGGTGACCTGAAAGGTTTCTACAGACGCAGCGGCGAGGGAGGGTGTGACGGTCAGCAGCGACAGCAGCGCGCCGCGTGCAATGAATCGAAGCATGAGAGGACCTCGGCAGATGAGTTGACGAGGCTACCGGGCGCCTTATCGGGGAGCAACTGAAGTCTTGCCGGCTGACCCGACGGTTTGGTTCCTGGCTGGTATGCCGGCGAGACGGGTACGGGCTGGCAACGAGCGGCGTGACGCGGGACGGTGCCGGTGCCGCAGTAGGATCGATGCACTTTGTGTCAGTACTTGGAGCGGTTTGGGTCGGTCTGCCTTCGCCAGCAGCGGTGCCGGCCAGGACCCCTGGACATCCAAGAAAGAGTCGGGCCAGCCTCCCAAGGCGTAGGTGCGCCGGCAGAGTTCTTTCGCCAGCGCTGTGCGGTCGATGTTGTTGGGCAGTTCCGCGGTCGTGATCGGGGCGCCTAGTACGACACGGATGGGGCGGCGCGTGCGACGTACGTTCTCCCCGATCAGGAGGCCCCAGCGCAGCGTGAGGCTCCAGTGGCTGACCAATTGGAAAAGGCGGCTATTCTGTCCTTCAAACCACATGGGCAGTACCTGCGCATTTGTCCGTTCGGCTAACTGCGCGGCGAAAGGGTGCCAGGTTGCGTCGACCGCCGGGCTCGCCCCAAACGCGTCCGGTGACGTGGAAATTCCACCCGCTGGGAACATGATCAAAACGCCGCCGTCGTCTAGTAGGCGACGGGCTTGGAGGCGGCTGCTCGCATTCGCCCGTTGGGCCTCGCGGGAGCCGGAGGTGTCCAGTCGAATCGCTACGGCTGCAAGTTCCGGGACAAAACGACCTTCGTTCAGTAATATTTTGAAGTCTGAGCGGACTTGGCTGATGAGCCAGCAGGCGATCAGCCCGTCGATAATCCCGTAGGGGTGGTTGGCGACGACTAGCAGGGGGCCCGTTTTCGGAATTTGCGACAGAATGCTGTCATCGAGATCCAAATTGACGCCCATAAAAGCCATGCAGTCGTCCCAGAAACTCTGCGAATCCTTCCCGCTCGTGCGGTAGGCTTCATAGAGTTTCTGCAGGTGATGCTGGCCGCTGACGCGCTCTAGGGCGCGGATCAGCCACTGTTGCGCCGCCGGTACGGTCGGGTCGGACATCGTATAGGGCGGGGTCGGCGTCGGTTGCTGTGGCTCGCTCATATACACTCGCTGGGCGCCAAATACGACAATTAGGCCACGGAGATGCTACGACTTCGTGACGAGGCCTCACGCTCCCGCATCCGATCCAAGGGTTTGCGGGGGGTGGTAGTCCGTCGCTGATCGGGATAGTGTCGACGCCCGGCTGACGACAGGTGGAGTTTCGATGGTTACGATCGATTTCTGTGTGATGGCGGTCTACATGCTCGGCATCCTGCTGACCGGCTTTTGGGCCAAGCGAAAAATCACCAGCCAAGAGGAGTTCTTGGTGGCCGGCCGCAGCGTCGGCCTGCTGCTCTACGCCGGGACTCTGGCGGCGATTGTGCTCGGGGGTGCCTCTACGGTAGGCGGCGTGAAACTCGGCTACCAGTACGGCCTCTCAGGCATGTGGCTCGTCTTCATGTATGGGCTCGGTATTCTGGTTTTGAGCGTGTTCTTCGTCCCCAAAATTCTGAATATGAATCTGGTGACCGTGCCGGAGTTGCTCGGCCGGCGGTTCTCTAAGCGGGTCCGCATTGCGGGTGGCCTGGTGATGGCTGCCTACGATTTCATGGTCGCGGTGACCGCGACGATTGCGGTCGGCGCCGTGATGGAAGTCATTGTCGGAATTCCGCGTACCCAGGCAATCTTGCTCTCGAGCGTGGTCATGGTGGCCTACTCGGTGATGGGTGGAATGTGGTCGCTGACCATTACCGACATCGTGCAATTTGTGATCAAGACCATAGGGATCTTATTCGTGCTGCTACCGGCCTCCATTCTGCACGCCGGTGGCTTTGCCGGCATGGCGGCGCGGTTGCCGACGGGCTTTCTTGATTTTGGCCACATCGGTAAGGCAAAGATTTTTTCGTTCTTTATCCTGTATTTCTTCGGCATCATCATCGGGCAGGACGTCTGGCAGCGCGTCTTTACTGCCAAGAATCTTAAAGTCGCCCGCACCGGCGGTATCTTGGTGGGCGTTTATTGCTTCGTGTATGCGGCAGCCGGCGGACTGATTGGCGCAGCGGCCCACGTCTTCCTGCCCCCCTTGGCAGATCCTGATTCCGCCTTTGCGTATGCGGTCAATGCCGTGCTGCCGGTCGGTCTACGTGGCCTCGTGCTTGCGGCAGCTTTGGCCGCCATGATGTCGACCGCCTCAGCTTGTCTCTTGGCCACCTCGACCGTGCTGCTCGAGGACGTCATGTTGCCGTTGCGCGCCCAGAGTGGACGTGGTTCTGTATTCCAGAGTCGGGTGCTCACCATGCTGTGTGGTGTGCTGATGACGATCGTGGCAACCCAGACCAAGGATGTGATTGCCGCGATTACGATCGCCTATGACTTCCTGGTCGGTTCCTTGTTTGTGCCGGTCATTGGCGCCATGTTGTGGCGACGAGGGACCGAATTGGCCGCGATGGTATCGATCGCGGTGAGCGCGGTCGTGGTCGTCGGTTTGCTGGTTGTGGAGGGTATAGATTCGGACTGGCCCATCTATATCGGTTCCGCAACCAGTTTGATCGTGTTCGTTCTTTTAAGCGTGTTTGGTCCGCGTGAGTCGATTCATCACGCCGTTATGGAAGCCTGATCCTATGACTTATGAGAAGCGTGGCCCCGTTGATGGGGTCGAATACCAGCCCATGCGCGAGCCGCGTTATACGGACATTGCGACCTTTATGCGGGCGCCGTTGGTGGGTTCTTTGGCAGACGTGGATATTGGACTGATCGGGGTGCCAACTGATCTGGGCGTGACCAACCGTCCAGGGGCTCGACATGGTCCGCGCGAGATTCGCAATCAGTCGAGTTTTATGCGCGCCTTCAATATCGGTATGCGTCTGAATCCCTATGAGCTGTGCCGGATTGGCGATTTGGGGGACGTCCGTTTCTCCAGTCGTTACGACTTGCCCTCGCAAATAGAGGACATCACTGCGTTTTATCGCAAAGTGCATGCGGCCGGCGTGATTCCGGTTTCTGCCGGCGGCGATCACTTTGTGACCTACCCAATTCTGAAAGGCATTGTGCAGGATGGGCCTGTGGGCCTCATTCATATCGATGCGCACACGGACACGTGGGGTGAAGTATTTGGCTCCAAGTTCACGCACGCGGCGCCATTCCGGCTCGCGGTAGAAGACGGACTGATTGATCCGAAGCGGACGATTCAGATCGGTATTCGTGGCGGTCAGAACTTTATGGACGGCATCGAGTATTCCGAGAAGAGCGGCATGCGTGTCGTCTTCATGGAAGAGTTTTCGCGTATCGGTGTCGATGCGGTGATCGCTGAGGTGCGGCGTGTGGTTGGCACGGGGCCTGTCTATTTTACCTTCGATGTCGACGGTTTGGATCCGGTCTACACGCCGGGAACAGGCACGCCAGAGGTCGGTGGCATCACCACGATCGAGGCGCAGCGCTTGATGTATGGTCTGCGCGGATTGCACTACATTGGCGGTGACGTAGTGGAGGTGTCTCCTCCTTACGATCCTTCCGGCAATACCGCTCTCGTTGGTGCCAGCATGATGTATGAGATTCTCTGCTTGGTCGCTGACAGTCGTTTTGGTCGCGGCGGCTGATCGGAGGCTTGGCCGGGCGCAGCGGTGCCGAAGTGGACGCTGCGCTCAGTCGATGGCGTGGCGGTTGCGCGGCTTACGGATGTGCGCGGAACGTGCATCCAATTCGCAGTGCGATGCGTTGATGTGCTCTTAAGAAAACAAAGACAGAAAAAATGGGGTATGCGATGACTCGACCGATCTGTATCGCAGCGTGCAGCATTTTTTTCTTCGTGTCTGCGCACGCGGCCACGCTGCCTGATCCGGCTGTGACTGCGTTACATGCGGCGCGCCTCGTGGATGTGGTGGGCGCGCGACTCGTCCAAGATGCCTGGGTGGTCGTGCGTGCCGGCCGCATTATGGCGGTCGGCGACCGCTCCATTGTGCCGGCCGGCGCGACGCTGGTTGAACTCGGGGATTCAACACTCGTGCCTGGCCTAATCGACTGCCATACGCACTTGGCAGACATGCCAAATCTGCCAGATCCTTATGAAACCTTGCGCTACTCGGCCGTCGAAATTGCGTATTCGGCCATCCCGAATGCCAAAGCGACCCTGCAGGCCGGTTTTACCACGGTGCGTGATGTGGGTTCCTACCGCGCGCTCAATGACATCGCGCTGCGTGATGCGATCGCGAAGGGTTACGTTGAGGGTCCGCGCATGTATGTGGCAGGCGCCTATCTGACCATCACGGGTGGTGCTGGAGCGATGACGGGACTTGCCAATGACATTCCCATGCCAGCCTCGCTGCATTACGGCGAGGCGAACGGTCCGTGGGAGGTGCGTGCGAAGGTGCGCGATCTCGTCCATCAGGGCGCCGATCACATTAAACTGCTATCGACCGGTGCCGTGCTGACGCATGGTAGTAACCCCAAGAGCATCGAGTTCACGCCGGAGGAGCTGTCAGCGGCAGTACAGGAAGCGGCGAGTTTCGGTCTCAAAGTGGCGGCGCATGCGCACGCCCTAGAGGGGATCAAAAATGCTATTCGCGCCGGCGTTGCTTCGGTCGAGCACGCCGAATATATCGACGACGAAAGCATCGCGCTAGCCAAGGCGAAAGGCACCTATTTCGATATGGATATCTATGACGAAGAGTGCATTCAGAGCAACAGCGATGAGCCGGCAGATTTCTTGCAACATGATGCAGAGTTGGGTGAACTGCAGCGGCAGGCTTTTCGCAAGGCGGTCAAGGCGGGTGTAAAGATGACGTTTGGAACCGATGCGGGCGTTTGTCCGCACGGTATCAACGCGCGCCAGTTCGCTTTTATGGTGCGCTATGGCATGACGCCGATGCAGGCGATTCAGTCTGCGACAGTGAATGCGGCCGATCTGATTGGGCACGCGGAATTGTTCGGGTCGATCACGGTTGGTAAGTCTGCAGATATTATTGCGGTACTTGGCAATCCGTTAGAGGATGTGCGGCGCCTGGAGGACGTGCGATTTGTCATGAAAGAAGGGCGGATTTACCGGCATGAATAACGAGGATTAGGTGCGCGTTATGATCGGACGGAACCGGTGCTTAATGCTTTGTTTGGCGACTGTTTTGCTGTTGTCGCTGCCGACTGCTGGGGCGGTTGCGGTGACCGCTACTGAAACGCGCTGGAGTGTTGGCATTGATGGCGAGCGCTGGCAGTTGCCTGCAGATGAAACAGCAGGGATTGCGGGTTTACATTTACGTCGGCAGTTGGGTGCCTACTGGCGTTGGGGTGCCGATAGTTTTGCTGCCGTGCAGGGACGGCGCGGCGGCTTTATTACCCTCGGGGTGGGCGGCGAGTTCCTGTACCCGCTGGGTCGGAGTCTCTCGTTCGAGGCCGGTTTGTCCCTAAGTGCGGGGGGCGGGCGAGGCGGGTACGGCCTGTCTGGCGGCGGCTTACTGGTACGCGAGTCCCTCGGCTTGGGTTGGGCGCTAGGGGACTGGCGATTGCGCGCGGGCGTAAGCCATGTTGATTTTCCAAACGGCGGCACGATTACCGGTTCGCAGTGGTACGCCGGCCTCGAGCGGCGTTTTCAGGGGCTGTCGGGGCCGATTGGCGCCCCAAGCGGCCGTTATGAGTTGCCGGAGGCCGACCGCTTCTCAGCGACTGAACTGGGCGTGTATGTCCGACCGTATCGGGTCCGTCCGGGCAGCCTTACCGATGGAGGTGCGACGCAGACTGATTTTGGAGTCGTCGGCGCGCAGTGGCGTGGCACTCTGACAGGACCGTGGTACTACTCGGTCGAGGCCGCAGGCGCGGCACACGGTCACAGCAACGGCTATATGGAGATCCTTGGCGGTCTGGGTCTGCGGTTGCCGCTCACTGAGCGCTGGGCCCTCGATGGCGGTGTCTCGGTGGGTGCGGGCGGTGGCGGCGCCGTCGATACGGGTGGTGGCGCCTTGTGGGCAGCGCATCTGGGCGCAGAGTGGCGCTTTGATGATACGGACGCGCTGTGGTTGGGCGTCGAACGCCTGAAGGCTCCCGGGGGGCATTTTGCCGCGGACGGGCTCACGCTCGGTTTGCAGCACCGTTTTGGGCCCGCACATCCGGTGACCGTTGCCGCGCATGCGTCCACAGATCTTCAAGCACACCCAGTACGGATCCGCGTGACGGAACAGCGTTATCAAGCGGCCAGCGCGTCGTGGTCGACCCGGCCGATACCTGATATCGGCGTTCTCGGCTTGCAGGCAGACTATGCGCTCAGCCCACAATGGTATCTGACGGGCCAAGGTCTTGCGGCTTATCGTGGTCAGAGCGGTGCGTACATGACCGGGTTGATTGGCGTTGGCTTTCGTCAGGGTCTGCTGGCCGGCATCGACTTCGAGGCGGAGGCTTTGGTCGGCGCAGCCGGCGGCGGTGGCGTGGCGGTGGCCTCCGGTGCGGTTGCGCAAGCGAATATCGGCTTCGGTCATGAGTGGCCGGGTGGGCTGGGCGTACATGCCTCCCTCGGGCGTTTGCGTTCGCTACAGGGCTCGTTCAGCGCCCATGTCATTGGTCTTTCGGCAAGCTACCGGACAACCCTATTTTCCGGCGCGCCTTGATGCGCACTGCCGCTGTGGTTGTCGCTGCGCTGATGGCTGGAGGCGCGATGGCGGTACCCGCGCCAGGCTGTGTCGAACGCGTTCTGCGTGATGGTGCCGTGGTATTTGATGGCGCGCAGGGTGTACGACGCCTGGGTGGCACCGCACGGTTAGGGCCGGACACCGCATTTCGCTTGGCTTCGGTTTCTAAACAGTTCACTGCCGCGGCCGTCCTTGCGCTGGTCGCTGACGGGCGCCTTTCGTTGGATGGCCGCCTCGCGGATCTCTTGCCAGGACTGCCTGCGTATATGGGCGCGATCACGGTGCGCCATCTCCTGACGCATACCGCGGGCCTGCCGGATTACGAGGTATTGATGGACGCGGCAGCCGCGCGTGGTGGGCCTGTCTATACGCCGACCCATCAGATAGATGACCAGGCGGTGTTGCGCTTGCTGGCCGCCACCTCGGCACCGGTGTTTCCATCCGGTGCGCGCTGGGCCTATAGCAATTCAGGCTATGTGGTGCTTGGATTGCTTGTCGCAGCCGTTAGCGGGGAATCCTTCGGCCACTATCTGGAGCGACGAATATTTGCGCCGCTTGGGATGCACTCGACCCACTTGCACGTGCCGGGCAAGGATCGCATCGCGCAGCGCGCGTTTGGTCATGAACAGATCTCTGCAGGTGTATTTCGCGTATCGGACCAGAGCGCCACCTCAGCGACCGGCGGTGATGGCGGTATTTATTCGACCGTTGCAGATCTGACCCGGTGGCTGCGGGCCCTTGATCGCGGTGCGGCATTGCCTGGCGATAGCGAACTCGCTTTCCAAGCCGTTCGGCTCGCTGATGGATCGGCAACGACCTGGCCGACGCAAGCGGACGAGGACAACCTTGACCCTGGTGGCCCGGTCGCGTACGGCTTCGGTTGGTTTCTTGATCCTGCCTTTGGATTGACGCGCCGTTGGCACTTTGGCACGACGCAGGGCTTTCGCGCTGCAATCGATTGGTTTCCAGACCGTCACGTCGCATCCATTGTGTTGTGCAATCGGATGGATCTGGATGCGCGCGCTCGCGCACTCAGCAATGTGCAACCGTTCCTCGGTCCATGAGCCGGCCCCTTGCGTTATTCGCAGCATCGGTTGATTGAGGGAAATCTATGCCAGCCCATCATCATCCACTGATACGCACCGTCCAAGCTCGGCCCCGCTTATTCATCGCCGTGGCAATCACCGTGGTCTCAGGTCTTTTGTTGCCAGCGTCCCTAGCGGAGCATCTGGTGACTCGATGGCTAGTTGCGTGGAATATTGGAACGCTGTTTTACCTTATATTGGCCGCCGTAATGATGTGTCGCTCCAGTGAACATCACATGCGCTCGCGTGCGCACTTGCAGGACGTTGGCCAACTGGTGATCCTTGGCCTAGTGGCGGTGGCGGGCGTATCGAGCCTCGCAGCTATCGCGATGGAACTAACGTATGTGCGGGAGACGCACGGGCTACTGCGGGTGTTGCATGCGTGCTTAGCTGGGGCAACGGTTTTGGTCTCTTGGGCCTTCATACAGACCATGTTTGCGCTGCACTATGCCCATGAGTTTTATGCTGCGATCTGTCGGGGTGGACGAGGTGGGTTGCTCTTTCCAGAAGAGGCCGCGCCCGATTATTTTGACTTCCTTTATTTTTCGGTCGTGATCGGCACATCCGGTCAGACGGCTGATGTTTCTTTTGCCTCTCGGCCGATGCGGCGAATTGGCTTGCTGCATTGTGCGCTGGCGTACTTATTTAATACGACGGTATTGGCACTATTGATCAATATCAGTGCCAGCCTGTTTTAACAGGAGCTATCCGTGCATCTATCCCTCACGTATTGGTTGTTGCTAGGACGTCTTTCGGCCATTGGGCTGGAGGCGTGGCTCGGCGCCTATGGCGTGATTCGTGCGCATTACACATGGCGCGACACTTGGGCATCCTTGGCGATGCGCGCCGGTAACGTCGCCGTCAATATTGCCTTGGCCGGACTCATGTTCGGCGGGTTGCAGTTTGCGTACGCGCACCGATTCCTGACCATGGGCTCCACGGTTGCCGCTTGGGTGTTGCTCGCGCTATTGGATGACTTCACCTATTACGTATTCCACCGAATCAGTCACGAGTGTCGGTTTTGGTGGGCGGCGCATGTCAATCACCATTCTTCGCGGGAGTACAACCTGTCGACCGCCGCTAGGCAATCCTGGACCGGTGTGGCGGTGGGTACATGGATGCCCTGGATACCGTTGGCGTTTCTCGGCTTTACGCCTGCAATGATCTTGACGATGCAGGGCATCAATCTCTTTTATCAGTTCTGGTTGCACACGGAGGCGGTCCGGCGTTTTCCAGCATGGTTTGAGTATATTTTCAATACGCCTTCGCACCATCGGGTACACCACGCTTCAAATCCGCGCTATCTGGACCGCAATTATGGTGGCGCGCTGATTATTTGGGATCGCTGGTTTGGCACCTTCGAGTCTGAAAATGACGAGGAACCGGTGACTTATGGGATCTTGCACAACGTCAGCAGCTATAACCCGTTTGTGATCGCCTTTCATGAGTGGGCGGCGATGGCGCGCGATCTGCGCCACGCCAAATCCTTACGCGAGGTTTTTGGCCTTATCTTCCGGGCACCAGGATGGCGCGCCGATGGGGCCGGAGAGACCACCGCAAGCGTGCGTGCGGGCTGGCAACAGTCCGCGCGAAACGTACCCGCTCTGCCTGAACCGTGACACGGGACGTGGTTCTTCGGCGTGATTCACCATAATATAGTCCCGTGCGGCGCTTTCGCGCCCGAAGGATCCGAGATGGAAGATTTCCTTAGCAATGCTGACTGGGCCACCTTTGCGAAGTTGGGCGGGGCCGCCGCCAAGGGGCTCACTGGCGCACCGCTGCCGCAGTTGCTGCTTGAGAAACTGACCCGTCGGGGCTATGTAGAGCAGGCCGCGAGAGGCACTGCATCGGTAGTTACTGCACAGGGAAAGACTGCGCTAGCCAATTGGCAGCGCAGCATGCGCACTTAAAAAGAGTGCCGAAGCGCTCAGCAATAGCGTGCCATTAACTTGGATAGCGCAGCCTGTCCTGGATTCAGTTCGGCATAGGGCAGTGCGTTCAACGCGGTCGTGACGGTATGGTTCTGGGTATGCATTTCATGCTCGCCCGCCGCTGAGGCGTGGATTAGCCCTGTGACGTGCTCACCCTCTTGCAACTTTGCTGCGATGTGCGCATAGGCCGCGGCTCGATTACTAGTGTCAAATGCGCCGTCTAACTTGCGTAACCGCAGTTGACTGCCGTCGTGTAGTGGCACTACAGCGCTAGCCTCGTAATTCACTTCAATGGCCGTGGCTCTTGGTACAAAGTCGGTCTCAACTGCTGCGTGATAGTGGTCACGGGTGTACTGGTAGCTCTTTGTCGAGCCTTCGTGATCGTTGAAGGTGACGCACGGCGAAAGCACATCAATGATCGCAAACCCAGGATGCCGTAGTCCGGCTTGGATCAGCGGAATCAGCTGCGCTTTATCACCTGAAAATCCGCGTGCAACGAACCCGGCGCCCAGTGTCAGTGCAAGAAGGACTGGGTCGATTGCAGTTTGCAGGTTCGCTTCGCCTTTCTTTGACTTGGTACCAAGATCAGCAGAGGCCGAAAACTGTCCTTTGGTAAGTCCATAGACGCCGTTGTTCTCGATCACATACAGCATGTCTAGATTTCGACGAATGGCGTGCGAGAGTTGGCCTAGTCCAATCGATAGAGAGTCTCCATCGCCGGAGATGCCGATGTACTTGAGTGTCCGGTTCGCAGCATTGGCGCCCGACGCGACCGAGGGCATGCGCCCGTGGACTGAGTTGAACCCATGCGCGGCGCCGACGAAGTACGCAGTCGTCTTCGAGGAGCAACCGATACCCGACAGCTTGACCAGGTCCTGCGGCCGCATAGATAGACCCCAGACCGCCTCGACGATCGCAGCCGTGACGGAGTCATGGCCGCAACCGGCGCACAGCGTGGACATGCTCCCCTCATAGTCGCGACGGGTGAGTCCCAAGTCATTGCGCGGTAGCGAGGGGTGGGCGACTTTTGGTTTTGTAATGGAGGTCACGGGGGCGGGGCTCCTTTAGAGTGTCGCGTCGACAGGCGTGTGCGCGAGCACCGCGTCGGTGACAAATCGGGCCGTCATCGGCATTCCGTCATAATGCAGGACGGGGACGAGCTTGCGTTTCTCGACCTCCGTTTCAAGCACGAGCAGTGATCGCAATTGTGCGTCCCGATTCTGTTCAACGACGTAGATCATCTGGTGTTGCGCGAGGAACGTGTCGACCTCCGCACCAAATGGGAAAGCTCTCACTCGAAGGTAGTCGACTTCGACTCCTGCAGCTGACAGTTGATGCAGGGATTCTTTGATTGCCTCGTCGCAACTGCCATACGACAGAATTCCGATTGCGCGATTGCCCGGGCCGAGCAGGATTGCGGGAGGGACGATGGTTTTAGCGGTGTTAAATTTTCTGACTAGCCGGTCGAGAACTTCCTGATACTCCGCGGAGTCCTCGGTATAACCACCGAACTTGTTATGGCTCGATCCACGGGTGAAGTACCCGCCCTTTGGCGAGACTCCCGGTAGCGTGCGGTAGGGGATGCCGTCTCCATCAGGGTCGAGATAACGCTGGAACTTCGGTAGTTCGTCGATCTGTTCTTTAGAGAGGACTTTGCCGCGATCCGGGGTGTAGTCATTGTTCCACTGCAGTGCTGGCACCATCCAGTCATTCATGCCGATGTCGAGATCAGACAGCACGAAGACGGGCGTCTGTAGCCGTTCCGCGAGGTCAAACGCAACCGGCGCCAGTTCGAAACACTCTTTTGGATTGGCTGGGAACAACAATACGTGCCGGGTATCACCATGGGAGGCATACGCGCAAAGCAGGACATCACATTGTTGCGTCCGGGTGGGCATGCCGGTTGAAGGGCCCACGCGCTGGACGTCGAATAATACCGCTGGCACCTCTGCATAGTAGGCGAGGCCGATGAATTCGTTCATCAGAGAGATGCCTGGTCCGCTGGTCGGGGTAAAGGCGCGGGCGCCGTTCCAAGAGGCGCCGATCACCATGCCGATTGCTGCGAGTTCGTCTTCTGCCTGCAGAACGATGAACTTTTTTTCGTGGGTTTCCGGATCGACGCGGTAGCGCTCGCAGAAGCCACGGAAAGCGTCCATTAGCGACGTGGAAGGGGTAATGGGATACCAAGCGCCGACGGTTGCACCCGCGTACACACAGCCCAAGCCCGCTGCCGTGTTGCCATCGATGAGCACTTGTCCTTGTGTGGAGTCCATGCGGGCAATGGTGAACGGCAGTGGACAGGAGAGATGTTGTTGCGCGTATTGGTAGCCGAGCTCGATTGCCTTCATATTGGCATCAACGAGCTTTGGCTTAGAAGCGTATTGTTCGGTAACTAGTTTTCGTATGACTTCGTAATCGATATTGAGCAACGCGGCCATCGCGCCGGCATAGCAAATGTTCTTCATCAGAGTCCGATTGCGGAGTCCGTCAAAGTTTTCATTGCACAGTCGCGCGAAGGGTATGCCGAGTACCGTGATGTCATCGCGAGACAGCAGCGCGCTGCGGGACCACGTGGAGTCATAGACCAGAAACCCACCAGGAGCAACATCCTTGACATCGCGCGCGTAGGTCTCGATATTCATAGCCACTAAGACGTCGATTTGTTCGCCGCGTGCGAGATACCCATCCTTGGAAACACGGATTTCATACCACGTGGGCAAGCCTTGGATATTCGAAGGAAAGTAGTTCTTTCCAGTCACCGGGACGCCCATCCGGAAGATGGACTTCATGATCAGATTATTGGCGCTTGCGGAGCCCGTCCCATTTACGTTGGCGAAGCGAATGACTAGATCATTCACGCGTGCGGTCGCCGTCGTTTGCGGTGTCATGAGGCCTGTCCGAGGCTAGCGTGCGGGATGTGGATGGTCGATTTCTGCATGTCCCAAGCGGCGGTTGGGCAGCGCTCTGCGCACAGGCCGCAGTGTACGCACAAGTCTTCGTCCTTGAGCATGACCCGGCCGGTCGGCTTCAGTGGTGCTGAAACGTACAGCGGGCTGGTTTTGTCCAAGCGCGGCACTTTAGTCCGGCTTTCCAGTTCCTCTGCCGTTCCATTCGGAGTGATGGTCAGACAGTCGACCGGGCAGATATCGATGCAGGCGTCACACTCAATACACGCCGGCGCTGAGAAGACGGTCTGCACGTCACAGTTCAGGCAGCGCTGGACCTCTAAAGCGGTTTGTTCCGCGTCAAAACCCAGTTCCACCTCAATTTTTAGTTTCTTGAAGCGCTCGGCCAATCCCACATGGGGCACAAGACGCCGCTCAGAAGGGTTGTAGTCATTCTTGTACGACCACTCGTGGATGCCCATTTTCCGACTCGATAGGGTAACGCCACGCGCCGGGCGGTCAGCCACGGTCTTGTTTTGGGCGCGCAAATGGATCGATAGGGCTGCCTGATGGCCGTGTTCGACGGCCCAGATGATGTTCTTAGGGCCGAAAGCGGCGTCGCCGCCAAAGAAAACGCCTGGACGCGTCGACTCAAAACTCTTCGCGTCGACGACCGGCACGTTCCATCGGTCAAATTCGATGCCAAGGTTGCGTTCCACGTAAGGGAACAGATTTTCCTGACCGATGGCCAAGATCACGTCGTCGCAGGGGATGACCTTCTCCCCAATCACGCGTTCGCTGATGATGCGGGTGCCATCGAGGTCATACTCGATTTCTTCGAATAGCATGCCGACTAACTGACCGTTTTCGATCACGAACGATTTGGGGGCGTGATTGATAACGATTTGCACACCTTCTGACTCGGCGTCTTCGAGTTCCCACTGGGAGGCCTTGAAGAACTGCCGAGGCTTTCGTGCCATGACCTTGACGTCTTTGGCGCCCAGTCGCAGCGCTGATCGGCAGCAGTCCATTGCGGTATTGCCAACGCCAATGATCAGGACGCGCTCGCCGATGGCCTCGGTATGTCCGAAAGCGATCGATTGCAGCCAGTCAATGCCGGAGTGAATGCGATTGGAGTCATCGCGGCCAGCGATCCGGAGGTCTTTTGCTCGCGGCGCGCCGGAACCGATAAAGATTGCGTCATAACCCTCGTCTATCAGGGCCTGCAGACTGTCGACTCGTGTACCTAGGCGAAGGTCTGCGCCCATCTCGACAATAAAACCGATCTCTTCGTCCAGAACAGCCGCTGGCAAGCGGAATGACGGGATGTTTGAACGCATCAAGCCGCCGGTAACAGCCCATTGTTCAAATATGGTGACGGCATAGCCCAACGGCAGCAGGTCATTCGCAACTGTCAGCGAGGCGGGGCCGGCTCCGATGCAGGCCACCCGGCGCCCATTCGGAGCACCTGCTGTCGGCAGTATGTCGCGGATGTCATCGCGGTGATCCGCGGCGACCCGTTTCAGGCGGCAAATTGCGACGGGCTTTTCTTCGACCCGCCCACGCCGGCAAGCCGGCTCGCAGGGGCGGTCACAGACGCGCCCCAGAATGCCGGGAAAAACGTTGGACTCGCGGTTGACGAGGTAGGCGTCCGTAAATCGCCCTTGGGCGATAAGCCGGATGTATTCCGGGACGTCAGTATGGGCCGGGCAGGCCCACTGGCAGTCGACTACCCGGTGGAAGTAGTCCGGTTGCCCAATATCAGTTGGATCCATTGTATCTCTATTGGATTTTAGGCCCGAGCACCCGTGCTCCCGCCGAGTATAGACCGGCATGGTGCAGTGCGGGCTAGGGGTTGGCTCGGATTGCAGCTTGCTCAGTCGCTGGCCCGGCCCGGCCCGGGTGGGGGGGGTATACGGACCCCATAAATGCCACGAATGGGCAGCCGGCCGGTTGACTGCATAAAATCCTTTTCGACGGGGGGGGATTTCCGATAGAATCCGCCGCCTTGGGAATCGTCTCTGGCTGAGCGGTTCTTTTTCGGACAGAGAGAAAGCCCCGCCGGGGGCTTTTTCGTTTGGGTCGGGGGCGTATACGCCTTGCGACCCCGGTTATGGGCCACGGGCCCATTTTTTTGGTCCATTTTTTGTGGACCATGCGGAGCGGGCCTTGGGGCTCGGGGTGCTGGGTCGATGCGAGAGACGCTGATTTCGATGCTGGAGCCGGGAATCGTGGCCTTGGGCTACGAACTGGTGGAGCTGGAATTCAATGCCCACCATGGTGGTGGGCTACTGCGTCTCTATATAGACCACCCGGGCGGAGAGACGGAGGGGCATTACGTCACGGTCGAAGACTGTGCCGCAGTGAGCCGTATGAGCAGCGAGTTGCTCGACGCCTCCGACCCGATTCGTAGCGAATACACCCTAGAGGTGTCTTCGCCTGGTTCTGATCGGCCGCTGGTGAAGCCTGCGCATTTTGCGCGCTTCGTCGGTAGCCGCGTGCATGTGGAGAGCCACTTGCCGCGAGAGGGTCGTCGGCGTTGGACGGGTGATCTCGTCTCTACGTCCGATTCGGGCGTCTTGCTGCGAGTGGATGGTAACGAAGTGGTTTTGGGTTTCAACGAGATCAAGACAGCACGGCTGGTGCCTCATTACGGCACCCGACGGGAGTGATAAGCATGGCAAAGACGACGCTGAAGGAAATTGTCGACGCAGTTGAAAGCGTCGCCAACGAAAAGAGCATCGACAAGGAAATCATCTTCGAGGCACTCGAAGCTGCCCTCGCGTCTGCGACGCGTAAGCGTCTGGGCGAAGAAATGGATGTGCGGGTGTCTATTAACCGCAAGTCCGGTGACTACGAAGTTTTCCAGCGCTGGAAAGTGTTTGCCGATGATTCTCGCGAACTCGAAGTGCCGGACCGTGAGTTGCGTCTGGAAGATGCGCTCGACGTGGACGCGAGCGCCGTTGTCGGTGACTTCGTTGAGGTTCCGCTGGAAGGCGAGGGCTTCGGCCGTATCGATGCGCAGACTGCCAAGCAAGTCATCGTGCAGAAAGTGCGCGAAGCTGAGCGTGCTCAGGTTGTCGAGGCTTATCTCGAACGCGTTGGAACGTTGGTGAGCGGTATCGTTAAGCGCGTTGATCGCAACGGTACTTACGTGGATCTAGGACAGAATGCAGAAGCATTTATTCCCCGCGAGCATATGATTCCTCGCGAGCCCATTCGCACTCAAGACCGCGTTAAGGCTTACCTGAAAGAGGTGCGCTCCGAGATTCGCGGACCACAGATTTTTCTTTCGCGCACCGCCCCGGAATTCCTGATTGAGTTGTTCAAACTCGAAGTGCCGGAAGTAGGTCAGGGCTTGATTCAGATCCTTGGTGCAGCCCGTGATCCAGGCGCTCGCGCAAAAATATCGGTACGTAGTCTCGATAACCGCATCGATCCAGTGGGCGCTTGTGTCGGTATGCGCGGCAGTCGTGTGCAGGCAGTCTCTAATGAGATTGCCGGTGAGCGCGTAGACATTATTCCTTTTGAGGAAAATCCGGCGCAGTTTGTGATTAACGCGATGCAGCCGGCCGAAGTGACGTCAATTGTGGTCGACGAAGATCAGCACAGCATGGAAATTGCGGTGGCGGAAGAAAAGTTGTCGCAAGCGATCGGTCGCGGCGGCCAAAATATCCGGCTTGCTTCCGAACTCACTGGCTGGAAGCTCAACATCATGAGCGAAGCGCAAGCCGACGAGAAGAGCGAGGCGGAGACGCGCATTCTTCTCGACGTATTTAAGAAAGCCCTCGACGTGGATGAGGACGTTGCTGCGATTCTAGTCGGCGAAGGATTCTCGACGATCGAAGAAATTGCCTACGTGCCAACCAACGAGCTGCTCGCGATCGAGGAATTCGACGACGAAATCGTACGTGAGTTGCGCAATCGTGCCCGGGACGTATTGTTGACTCAGGCGATCGCAACTGAAGAAGGTCAGGAAGGCGTGCCAAGCGAAGATTTACTGTCCTTGGATGGCATGACCGATGAGTTGGCTAAGGCGCTGGCTGCTCGCGGTGTCTGTTCGCGCGAGGATCTCGCCGAGCAATCGACAGAAGATCTCGATGGCGTTGGTGGTCTTAACCAGACCGAAGCCGGCAAGCTGATTATGGCTGCCCGTGCCCATTGGTTCACCGACGGGGCATCGGCCTGAGGGAGTTTCTGAATGTCTGATGTTACCGTAGTCCAATTCGCCGAGGTCTTAAAGATCCCGGTTGAGAAGCTGCTAAAGCAATTCGAAGAAGCCGGTATTACCGTCGGCGGCTCTGACGCCTCGATTACCGACGAGCAGAAGGGTGAGTTGCTAGCATTTCTGCGCCGTTCCCACGGACACGCGGAAGATGACGGCAGTAATGCTGGCCCGCGTAAGATCACGTTGAAGCGCAAGACGCAGAGCGAGATTAAGGTTAGTGCGGCCCAGGGCCGCGCCCGGACCGTGAGCGTCGAAGTGCGCACGAAGCGTACCTACATAAACCGTGGCGTGCTTGAAGAGCAAGCTCGTGCAGCGCAGGATGAAATCGATCGTGTGCGTGAGGCGGAAGAAGCCGCTATTCGTGCCGTTGAAGACGAGCGTCAGCGGATTGCTGATGAAGAAGCTCGAAAGATCGCTGACGAAGCGAAACGCATCCAGGCCATCGAAAACGCCCGTCTCGCTGCCGAAGAAGAAGTGCGGCGCCAGGCCGAGCAAGCGGTGCGTGAGGAAGCGGATCGCGCTCGTAAGGCCGCTGCTGTGCCCGATGTCAGCGCAACGCCACTGCCAACCAAGCCTGAGCGATTTGTTCAGCCAGTCGTCGATAATCGTGACTCACGCGAGACGCGCTACGGTCGCCAGGAATTGCACGTTTCTTCTGATGCGAGCAATCGATTCAAGAAGAAAAAGCCAGCGAAGGCATTCCGGCGCGGTGGCAGTGGTGGCGGCGCGTCCGCTGAGGGGCGTCATGGCTTTGAGATGCCGACTACGCCGGTAAAGCGCGAAGTGTCGATTCCAGAGACCATCACGGTCGCTGAGTTGGCACAGAAAATGGCTGTTAAGGGCGCGGAACTGATCAAAGCGCTCATGAATATGGGCGTCATGGCGACGATTAATCAGCCGCTCGATCAGGACACAGCTGTTCTCGTCGTAGAGGAGTTGGGTCATACCGCCAAGGCGCTACGCGAAAATGCGCTGGAAGATTCCTTGGTTACCGATCCGACGCTGCAGGGTGATCTGTTGCCGCGTCCGCCGGTCGTGACCATTATGGGTCACGTCGATCATGGTAAGACGTCTTTGCTAGATTACATCCGGCGCGCGAAAGTTGCCGCCGGTGAAGCCGGCGGAATAACTCAGCACATTGGTGCTTACCATGTGACGACGCCGCGAGGCATTATCACATTCATCGATACGCCAGGCCACGCGGCCTTCTCGTCGATGCGTGCGCGCGGTGCGCAAATCACCGATATCGTAGTGCTTGTAGTGGCAGCCGATGACGGCGTCATGCCACAGACGATTGAGGCGATCGAGCACGCGAAGGCGGCAGGCGTTCCGATCGTCGTCGCGCTAAACAAAATGGACAAGCCGGAAGCGGAGCCCGATCGCGTCAAGAGCGAACTGCTTCAACATGGCATCGTGCCGGAAGAGTACGGTGGCGACGCAATTTTCGTGCCGGTGTCGGCAAAAACCGGTCTCGGCGTTGATCAACTGCTCGAGTCATTGTTGCTGCAAGCTGAAGTGCTTGAGCTGCGCGCGTCGCCGGCGGGTACCGCTGTTGGCGTCGTGCTGGAGTCGAGCATCGAGAAAGGTCGTGGCGCTGTCGCGACTGTCCTCGTCAAACGCGGCACCTTAAAGCAAGGCGATCCCATCATTGCTGGCCAAGAGTATGGTCGGGTCCGTGCAATGTTCGACGAGACGGGCGCTCCCACGGCGAGTGCGGGTCCCTCGATCCCAGTGCAGGTTTTGGGCCTTTCAGGCGCGCCGCATGCGGGTGATGACTTTATGGTCGTCGAAAGCGAGCGTAAAGCTCGCGAAGTGGCTATGCATCGTCAGGGTAAGTTCCGCGATGTGAAGCTGGCCCAGCGGGCACCGAAGTTCGAAGATGTCTTTTCCCAGTTGGAAGAGGGCAAGACCCAGACTGTGCAGGTTGTCATCAAGTCAGATGTACAGGGATCGGCTGAGGCATTGCGAGATTCTCTGCAGAAGCTTTCCACCAGCGAGGTCGCAGTTAAAGTGATCTCCTCGGGCGTGGGCGGCATAACGGAATCAGACGTGATGTTGGCCTCGGCATCGAACGCGCGGATCATCGCGTTCAACGTGCGGGCAGATGCGGCAGCTCGATCTGCGCTTAAAGAGCACGGGGTGTCGATTCAGCACTACAGCATTATTTACGAAGCGATCGATGATGTGCGCGCTGCCTTGTCAGGCATGCTGCATCCCGAAATTCGCGATAGCATCGTTGGTCTCGCTCAGGTGCGCGATGTGTTCCGTTCGAGCAAGTTCGGCCAAGTGGCGGGTTGCCTCGTAATCGATGGATTTGTGAAGCGTAACAACCCTATCCGTGTGCTTCGTGACAACGTTGTAATTTTCGAAGGCGCGCTCGAATCGCTGCGTCGTTACAAAGACGACGTGGCCGAGGTTCGCTCAGGTACGGAGTGCGGTATCGCGGTGAAGAACTACAATGACGTTCGCGCCGGTGACCAGATTGAGTGCTACGAGCGCGTGACGATCATTAGGACGCTCTAGAGTGCCTCGTGATTTTCAACGAGGCCGCCGACTCGAAGAGCAGATGCTACGTCTGATCTCTGAGTTGGTGCGTCGTGAAGTTAAAGACCCCCGCGTCGGGCTCGTTACTTTCACGACGGTGGAATTGAGTCGCGATTTGAGTCACGCCAAGGTTTACTTTGTGCCATTCGATGGCAAGAGAACGGCGGCCGAAGTGGGCGCTGCGCTTGCGTCTGCCTCCGGCTTTCTGCGTATTCATCTCAAGAAGCAGTTGGAGGTTCGACACGTGCCGGAGCTGCGCTTTGTGGTGGACCACAGTCTCGACGAAGCGGCGCGCTTGTCGACCTTGATCAATAAGGCGATGGAGAGTGATGCGCGTCTGACGGAGGAACATCCGCTTCCAAGCGAGCCCGAGGCCGAGGCCGAGGCTGAGCTGCCGGGCGATCCGGCGGAATGACGGTTTTTGCCGGCCGCGTGCGGACGGTCTGGCGGCGAGTCGATGGTATTCTTCTCCTCGATAAGCCGCTTGGGCTGACATCCAATCAGGCGCTACAAATCGTACGGCGCCTCTTCCGCGCCGAGAAGGCAGGTCATACGGGCAGTCTCGATCCGATGGCGACGGGTGTTTTGCCTTTGTGCTTCGGCGAGGCCACCAAAGTCGCTGGCTTTTTGCTCGATGCGGATAAACGGTATGTTGCGACTGTGGCGCTTGGGCAGCGCACGAATACGGGCGATCGTGAAGGCGAGGTGATCGCGTCCTCGCCGGTGCCAGAACTGAATCACGCGCTACTGGTGGACGCCTTGTCCCGCTTTCTTGGTGAAACTTCCCAAATTCCGCCGATGTATTCGGCACTGAAGCGCGATGGCGAAGCACTGTATAAGATTGCCCGGCGTGGTGAGACAGTTGAGCGTGAGCCCCGCGCGGTGCGAATTTCCGCGATCGACCTAGTAGGCTGGTCCGCTGCAGAGGTGATCTTTGACGTACGCTGTTCAAAGGGCACCTACGTTCGCACGTTAGGCGAGGACCTGGCGCTTGCTTTGGGGACCGTGGGTCATCTGTCGGCGCTTCGTCGGACGGATGTTGGCGATGCGTTTACACGTTACCCGGTCCACACACTGGATGCGCTAGAGGCGTTGGCCGGCCGCGAGGCTGACTTGGACGGTCTCCTAGTTGCCGCTGACGTTGCGCTGGGCCAGTGGCCCTCGATCCAGCTCGGCGCGGACGATGAAGGCCGTTTTATGCATGGTCAGCAGATAGCCGTTGATGCCGCTGACGGCATGGTGAAGGTCTACGGTGGGTCAGGCCGGTTTCTGGGCCTGGGCCAACTGCGGGCCGGTTCCGTTGCCCCAAAGCGGCTTTTTAACTAATAGGCAGTACAATTGGAACGGTAGGCGCGGCTCTGGCTGGTGTTTTCCGTGTCGATGCTGCGCGGAATCCTGTCAGGTCTGTCTGGATTGGCTAGAGGTTGGTGCCTGGACGGCTCCAGTTTGAGCCATGCGCGGCGGGAATTTAGGGAGCGAGCAATGAAGATCACCATCTTTGGTTCCGGCTACGTGGGTCTCGTGACCGGTGCCTGTTTGGCGGATGCCGGTAATACGGTGGTCTGTGTGGACGTCGATCCGCGCAAGATTGCGCGGTTGAATGCAGGTGAAGTTCCCATTCACGAACCGGGCCTCGACGAACTGATTGAACGCAATCGAGCGAAAGGACGTCTGCGGTTTACCACGAATGCCGCCGAAGGCGTTGCGCATGGCCTTTTTCAGATGATCGCCGTCGGTACGCCGCCGGATGAGGATGGGTCGGCCGACCTGTCTTATGTTCTCGCGGTGGCCCGTACCATCGGTCTGCACATGACCGACTACAAGGTCGTCGTGACCAAGTCTACCGTTCCGGTAGGCACGGCCGATCGAGTACGAACGGCTCTGGACGGAGCGCTTGCTGAGCGCGCAGTCACGCACCCATTCGACGTTGTCTCGAACCCGGAGTTTCTTAAAGAAGGTGACGCGATCACTGACTTTATGCGGCCCGATCGTATCGTTGTTGGCACAGAGAATATGCACGTTACGGAGCTCATGCGAGCGCTCTACGAGCCGTTTACGCGCAACCATGAGCGCTTGATCGTGATGGACATTCGATCCGCAGAATTGACGAAATATGCAGCAAATGCGCTGCTCGCCACCAAGATTTCGTTCATGAATGAGATCGCAAATTTGGCCGAGCGTGTCGGTGCGGATGTGGAGAAGGTGAGAGTCGGGATTGGATCCGATCCACGTATCGGTTATCACTTCATCTATCCTGGAGTTGGCTATGGGGGATCGTGTTTCCCCAAGGATGTACAAGCGCTGGAGCGATCGGCTCGGGCCACCGGCTACGAACCGCTAATCCTCACCGCGGTCGAAGGCGTTAATGCGCGTCAGAAGACCGTGTTGTTCCAAAAGATAGTTGCGCACTTCGGTGGCGTAGTGGCCGGCAAGACGATTGCTGTGTGGGGGCTTGCATTCAAGCCCAATACGGACGACATGCGAGAGGCGCCGAGTCGGGTTTTGCTCGAGGCGCTTTGGGCGGCTGGCGCAGCAGTGCGCGCGTATGACCCGGTTGCGATGGAGGAGACCCGACGACTGTACGGTGATCGGCCCGATCTGATTTTCTGTAAGTCCATGGAGTCAGCGTTAGACGGTGCCGATGCTCTCGCCATCGTGACCGAATGGCGTGAGTTTCGCAGTCCCGATTTCGATGTGCTCAAGGCGGCTTTGTCAGCACCAGTCATTTTCGATGGTCGTAATTTATACGATCCGGCGTTGATGCGTCGGTTGGGCTTCACTTATTATGGCATTGGCCGCGGGGATAAAGTCCCCGATGTAGTCTGAACAGTACTCGAGGAGTCGTCGTGCTTGTACCCGTGATTCTGTCTGGTGGTTCCGGCACGCGCCTATGGCCGCTGTCGCGTGAATTGCATCCAAAACAGTTCCTGCCGCTCGTCGGTGAGGAGACGATGCTGCAAGACACAGTGCGCCGGCTCGACGGTTTGCATGCGGCCCCACCGATGGTGATCTGCAATGCGCATCACCGATTCTTGGTAGCTGAGCAATTGCGGGCGATTGGCGCTCCGGTGGGTGAGATTATTCTAGAGCCGGTCGGTCGCAATACTGCGCCGGCCGTGGCGATCGCTGCGCTGGCCGCATTGGCTGGG
This sequence comes from uncultured Pseudomonadota bacterium, assembly GCA_903908265.1. Lineage (GTDB taxonomy): Bacteria > Pseudomonadota > Gammaproteobacteria > Steroidobacterales > Steroidobacteraceae > CAIKZZ01. Next base: position 32,120 of record CAIVRI010000088.1, on the reverse strand, counting down.
CCTGCGGGAGAAGATGCCGTATTGCTCGTCATGCCGGCCGATCACTTGCTGCGCGACGTGCCCGCGTTTCAAAAGGCCGTGCACATTGGCGTAAGCGCTGCGATGTCTGGCCATTTGGTGACCTTCGGCGTCGTGCCGACGGCCCCAGAGGTTGGTTATGGCTATATCCGCCGTGCGCCAGGCGAGGGGCCGGCGTATCCGATCGCCCAGTTTGTGGAGAAACCGAGTGCGGATCGCGCACTCGAGTACGTTGCTTGCGGGGAGTATCTCTGGAACAGCGGCATGTTTCTGTTTTCGGCGCGACGTTATGTCGAGGAATTGGCGAAATTCAATCCGGAGATGCTCTCCGCGTGCGTAGCGGCTTTTGCCGATGCGCATCGAGATCTTGACTTCCTTAGGCTCGGGGTTGAGTCCTTTGGCCGCTGTGCCAGTGATTCGATCGATTACGCTGTTATGGAGAAAACCCGTGCGGCGGTCGTTGTCCCACTTGAAGCCGGTTGGAGCGACGTGGGTTCGTGGTCGGCGTTGCATGAGAGCCTGCCGGCGGACGCGCGCGGCAATGTCACCCGTGGAGATGTCATTTCCGATGATACGTCGGGCTGTTATTTGTACTCTTCGGGGCGTTTGATCGCGACGGTGGGCCTAGTTGATCACGTTGTGGTTGAGACCAAGGACGCGGTCCTCGTGGCCCCGAAGGCGCGGGTTCAGGACGTTAAAATACTCGTCGCAAAGTTGAAAGCGGCCCAGCGTTCCGAGCCTTCCGTGCACCGGGAGGTCTTGAGACCTTGGGGTAGCTACGACAGTGTCGACACAGGGGAGCGTTTTCAGGTGAAGCGCTTGGTCGTTAACCCAGGTGCGATCTTGTCGTTGCAGATGCATCACCATCGTGCTGAGCACTGGATTGTGGTGTCGGGGACCGCACAGATTACCTGCGATGAAAAAGTGTTTCTGTTGTCGGAAAATCAGTCGACGTACATTCCCGTCGGCGCGAAGCACCGCATCCAGAATCCGGGTCGGGTGCCGCTACACATCATTGAGGTACAGTCGGGCTCCTACCTTGGGGAGGACGATATCGTCCGCTTCGAGGATAATTATGGTCGCCAGGGCACCAACACTTGATCGATTCTTCGTGTTAAGGCAACGAGACCGCAAACTATGAACGCCATCACCGCCTTCAAGGCCTACGACCTGCGTGGTCGTATTCCTACTGAGTTGAATGAAGATATTGCCTACCGAGTGGCTCGAGGTTATGCGCAGTTCCTTCAGCCGAAGCGTGTTTGCGTCGGTCGGGATATTCGCCTATCGAGCGATACGCTTGCGAGGCAAGTCATTCAGGGATTGGTGGACTCCGGAGTGGATGTCGTCGATATCGGTTTGTGTGGCACCGAGGGCGTTTATTTCTCGACGTTCGCGCTCGGCCTCGATGGCGGCATTATGGTTACAGCGAGCCATAACCCGCCTGACTACAATGGCATGAAATTTGTCCGTGAGGGTTCAAGGCCCATTTCCGCTGATACGGGGTTAAAGGACATTCGCGCTTTTGCAGAGGCCGCCGTTTTTCCGACGCCGGCGCAAGTAGGCTCCGTCACCCTCACCGATACCGGACCTGCCTATATTGCGCACCTGCTGTCCTACGTTGATCGGTCCAAGCTGAAGCCGCTGAAGATCGTCTGCAATGCGGGTAATGGCGGCGCGGGTTTGGTGGTCGATACACTGGAACAGTACCTGCCGTTCCAGTTCATTAAGATGAACCACTTGCCGGACGGGACGTTCCCGCAAGGCGTTCCGAATCCAATGCTCGAGCAGAATCGGGCGCCCGTATCTGCGGCGGTGGTGCGTGCAGGGGCGGATATGGGTATCGCCTGGGATGGTGATTACGACCGCTGCTTCTTCTTTGATCATGAAGGAACCTTTATTGAGGGTTACTACATCGTGGGGCTGCTGGCCTCGGTGTTTTTGGCGCGGTCAAAGGGCGCAGCGATCGTGCACGACCCGCGGCTGACTTGGAACACGATTGAGATTGTGGAGCAACACGGCGGTCGTGCCGTGCAGTGCAAGTCCGGTCATGCTTTCATCAAGGCTACGATGCGCGAAGTGGATGCCGCTTATGGCGGCGAGATGAGTGCCCATCATTACTTTCGTGAGTTTGCCTATTGCGATAGCGGCATGATTCCGTGGCTGGTGCTTGCGCAGGTCATCAGCGAATCGGGCAAGTCATTGGCGCAGTTGGTGGGAGAACGCATGCGGGCGTTTCCTGCAAGCGGCGAGATCAATTTGCGCGTTCCCGATAGCAAAGCGGCTATTGCAGCAATCGAGGCACGGTACCTACCGTTGGCCAAGCGCAGCGACTATACCGATGGCGTTTCGATCGAGTTTGCTGACTGGCGTCTGAACTTGCGTTCGTCCAATACCGAGCCCTTGCTTCGCCTGAATGTGGAAAGTCGGGCCGACGCGGCGCTCATGCAGTCTAAAACCGACGAAATCCTGACGCTTTTGAAGTCTCTCGGAGGGGTTGCGGCGGATCATTGACCGGTCGCTGGTGGGGACGTCGGCAATTCTGTCGGTATTCCCTAATGTAAATGCGACCTATTCTCATTTAAGATAGGCGCATGGAGGCTCCGTCTACCCTTCGACCCGCCGCGCGCCTGACGCTTACCGAACTGCCGTTGCTCGGTGAGGGGCTAATCCTTGGCCTGTCGGTCCAGTCGGACCGGGTCAGCGCGGATCTGCCCGAACGGCTCGCGGAGCTCGGGTTCCTGCCAGGTGCCCGTGTTCGGGTGCTGGCCCGTGCCTTGTTCGGCGACCCTATTGCGGTGCGACTCGGCAGTGGCACCTTCGCGCTACGGCGTTTTGAAGCAGACTGCATCACCGTGCAGGTTCTCGCGCCGCCAGTCTGTGGGGCTACATGAGCCCGCTGGAGCCTTGTATTGCGCTGGTTGGTAATCCCAATTGTGGCAAGACCGCGCTGTTCAATCTATTGACCGGAAGTAGGCAAAAAATCGCCAATTACGCCGGCGTCACGGTGGAGCGCAAAGAGGGGCGGTTGACGAGCCCAGCGGGTCGCCGGATGCAGGTGCTGGATCTCCCCGGTGCGTACAGTCTGCATCCGCGTACCCCCGACGAGGCGGTGACCTGTGACTACATTTTAGGCCGACTGCCCGGCGAGGTGCCTCCGGATCTGATTGTTGCGGTGGTCGATGCCACGAATTTAAGCCGTCATCTGCGACTGGTGGTTGCCCTGAAACGGGTGGGGTACCCGCTCGTTGTGGCGCTCAACATGAGTGACCTGGCCCGACGTCGGGGCGTGGCGGTTGAACCGGCAGCGCTGGCCGAAGCCCTTGGGGTGCCGGTTGTATCGACCGTCGGCGTGCGGCGCGATGGAGCGGCTTCGCTGGTCGAATGGTTAGATGCCCATTTTTCGATTGTGCGTGTGGCTGTGGAGCACGTCGAACCGGCAGAGCCTGATCGTGGTGATGTAGCCGCTACGGCGAATGATCAACGCGAAGTCGAACGGGTTCTTGCGGCCGTTGGACGGCTTGATCCTCCCATCGACACGCCATCGGACCGAATCGATGGCATCGTCCTGCATCCGGTTTTCGGCCCACTGATTCTTGCGGTAACGTTGTTCTTAATGTTCCAGGCGGTCTTTGCTGGAGCGCGGCCGTTCATGGAGGCGCTTACTGCGCTTGTTGCGATGGTCGCCGGGTGGATCAACGCGTCGATAGCGCCGGGACTGCTGCGCAGCTTGTTTGTGGATGGCATCCTCGCTGGTGCTGGTAGCGTAGTGGTGTTTTTGCCGCAGATTGTCTTGTTGTTTGCCTTCATTCTCGTGTTAGAGGATTCCGGCTACCTGCCGCGTGCGGCATTTTTATTGGATCGTCTGATGGGCGGAGTGGGTTTGTCGGGACGTTCTTTTATTCCGCTGTTGTCTAGTTTTGCCTGCGCGATTCCGGGGATTATGGCCACCCGAACGATTCCCAATCCGCGGGATCGATTGGTCACGATCCTGATCGCGCCTTTGATGACGTGCTCGGCGCGCTTGCCGGTTTATACGCTGCTCATTGGTGCCTTCATTCCCAATCGCACGTTGGCTCTGGGCGTAGGCCTGCAGGGTCTCGTGCTCTTCGTCCTCTACGCCGTGGGTCTTTTGAGTGCTTTTGTAGCTGCGTTCTGCCTACAGTTCGCGACCGGCAAGCGCACGTTGCAGCCATTGCAGATGGAACTCCCGTCCTATCACTGGCCGAGTCTGCGCAACCTAGGTATCGGCCTGTGGCAACGTATTGAGGTGTTCGTCCGTCGGGTGGGCACGACCATACTCGCGCTCATGATCCTGCTTTGGTTCTTATCCAGCGTCCCGGCACCGCCGCCTGGGTTTACCGGGCCTGCGATCGAGTGGAGCCTGGCGGGGCGGCTCGGTAGCTTCCTTGCGCATGTGTTTGCGCCAATTGGGTTCAACTGGGAAATTTCTATTGCGCTGGTGCCGGGCATGGCAGCGCGCGAGGTGGCTGTGGGTGCGTTGGGTACGGTCTATTCGCTTGCGGCAACTGGCCAAGATGTGGCCGGGGCGCTAACACCAATTGTGGCGCAGGCATGGAGCTTGCCCACCGCGCTGTCGCTGCTGGCGTGGTATGTGTATGCCCCGCAATGCTTGTCGACGCTAGCCGTGATTCGTCGCGAAACAGGTGGGTGGCGGCACCCTCTGCTGGTGGCTGGTGCGATGTTCCTGGCCGCCTATATTGCTGCTGGCGTGACCTATCATGTCGCTCGCTGGTGGCTAGGCGCAGGTTAATGCTGCAACGCCTCATTGTTACCCTAGTTGTCGTGGTTGCGCTGATGCAAGCGCTACGCTCGCTATTGCCATTGCGAGCGCGCGTGGCAGTGGCACGTTGGCTGCAGCCGCGCTTACCGGATCGCGTAATCGTTTGGTTTGCTGGCCAGAGTGCCTGTGAGGCTTGCGGTGGCCGCGTCAAACCCCCGTCCGGTCAGCGCACCGAGTAGAGAATCACAAGGCCAGCAGCAATTCGGTACCACGCGAACGGGGCGAACCCGCGACGGCTGACAAAGCCAACGAGACCGCGCACGACCACAAGGGCGGCCATAAAGGCCACGACGAAGCCAATGGCAATGAGGCCCCAGCCTGCCTCCCCAAGGTCATGTCGTGCTTTCCACAAGTCGAGTGCCGTCGCGCCAGCCATCGTCGGTATTGCAAGAAAGAAGGAGAATTCTGTGGCGGCTTCGCGGGTGACGCCGAGTAGTAAGGCCCCCACGATCGTCGCGCCTGAGCGGGAGGTGCCGGGAATCATCGCAAGGCACTGGAATAGACCGATTTTGATGGCGGTCGCGACCGGCATCGACTCGGTACTGCTGCAGTTCGGCGCCGGGCGCCAGCGTTCTGCTGCGAGGATTGCAAGGCCTCCCAGAATAAAAGCCCAGCCGACCACTGAGGGCGTAAACAACACGCGCTTGATGAAGTCGTGTGCGGCGAGGCCAATGAACACGGCCGGTAGAAAGGCCAGCGTGACGTTGCGCGCAAAGACGCGCGCCTCGCCCTGAGTGCCCAGTCCGGTCAGGGTCCGCCAAAGCTTCTCGCGATAGAGCCAACACACGGCGAGTATGGCGCCCATTTGAATTACCACCTCGAACAGCTTTGAAAAGCTGTTCGTGAACCCGAGCAGATCGCCGGCGATGATCATATGACCGGTTGAGGAGATCGGTAAGAATTCCGTGAGACCTTCGATTAGGCCAAGTGCGACGGCAGAGAGGGTATCGCTCATGCGGACTCCGAAGTGCGAGGATGTCGATGCTAGGGTGTGGGTGCGACGAGGTCCCGTCGTGCGGGTGACTGATGCCGGGTTTCGACGATGAAGGGGGTGGCGAGAATAGCGATGATCGGCAGCGCAACCAACATCGTCAGTGCATGCATGGCGCCAGTGGTCGTGTCGGCTTGGCGGGCGGTGTAGGCGCCGACCAGAAAGGGGCCCAGTGCAGCACCCAGACGGCCGATGTTGTAGGAGAAGCCCGCCCCGATTCCGCGCACATGGGGTGGGAAGAGTTCCGGTAAATAGTACGCGAAGGCACCGAACAAGCCGAAGACGGCCAAGCCTACGAGAAACGCCAGATGCAGCGTGGTGGCCGGATCCCATGAGAAGCCAAAAGTAATTCCTAGCGATAGTGCACCCATCGCGTAGTACAGCGCGAACATGCCGCGACGTCCGAAGTAGCGCGAGGCCGGTACGGTCAGCAGCGCGCCGACGACGCCACCGAGGTTAAACCATAGCGTGATCGAGGCCTTCCAGGATTCCGCTACAGTGACCGCTGCAGCACCGGTTAGACCGGCGGCGGCGGCGGCACGTGCACCGAGCCCCGCGCCAATCGTCGGCAGAAACGCGTTGCAACTCCACCAGGTGAATAGCCCGAGGACCGACATGACGATTGCCGATAGCGTGCAGGCGCGTAGTTCTGGTGAGAACAGACTAGTAAGGGCCTGACGCAAGGGCCGTGTTGAGGTCGGTCGTTCGGCAGCGTCATTCCCATAAGTGCGCAACAGCAAAACGATCAGGATGGGTACGAGTCCCGCAGCTAGCACGAAGCGCCACGAGAGTTGTGGTGCTTGCGGCATCCACACACCCGCAATCAGCCAGGTGGTGGTGCCGGCCAAAATTAGACCCAGCGGTGAAGCCGTTTGCAGGAAGGCGCCCGAAATCAGCCGACGCGATTCGGGTACTGTCTCCGCGACGAGCGTAGCGCCGGTGGCGAATTCGCCCCCAATGCCGAGGCTGGCTACGAGCCGGCAGACGATCAGGACCCAGATATTGGGCGAGAAGGCTGAGGCGCCGGTCCCCAGCGCATAGACCACGATGGTCAGAATCAGCGCCCGTCGCCGGCCAATGCGGTCAGCCAAGTGTCCAAATAACAGCCCACCGAAGGCCCAGCCCACGAGCAGCAAAGCAGTCAAAATGCCGGTCCACTGGGCCGTCGCTGCTTTCGCGGCCGCAGATCCGATCGTGAGCCCCAATAGCGTCGGTATCGCATTGGGGGCAACGAAATTAATGAGCAGTGCGTCGAATACGTCAAAGCCCCAGCCCAACCACACCGCAGCGATTGCGCGCCACTGCGCGGCGGTCAGCGGTAGGTCCTTAGCAGCGTGTTGGGTAGGCATCAGCAGCAGCGCTGCACGCCGTGCCAACGCTCCGTTTGTCCAGCACGAAAGAACTCGGCGCGGGTGGGGCAGGTCACTTCAGGATGCGCCTTTGCAATGTGCTCGCAGTATCGTTCATAGGCGCCCTCACCCGTAGCGCCGCGTAGAAAGTCGCGCATTGCGTTATAGAAGTTCGGCTGATTAGACATTTCCAGCCTCCGGTAGCGCGGAGCGTACGTAGGGTGACTCCAACGAAGCACCAAAGTTGGCGCCGCGTGCGCGACGCACCACAATGATCAGGACGTCGAAGATGACAAGCCACAGAATCAGCAAAAATAGTGCGGTCAGAGCGGCGTCAAGCCGTTGATTGAAAATAAGCTTGCCGGCTGCAGCAGCCTTCTCCGGTGGCAGGGTGCCGGCTGCAAACTTGGCCGCAAGATCCCGGGCGCCTGCGAGGAAGCCAATTCGCGGATTGTCGCTGGTGATTTTCAGCCAAGCGGCGGTCGTCGTCACTACCGTCAGCCAAGCGAGCGGCGCCGCCGTGACCAGAGCATGCCAGGGCCGCGCGCCCTTGACGAGAATGGCGGTCATTACGGACAGCGCGATCGCCGCCAGCATTTGATTGGAAATGCCAAACAAGGGCCACAAGATATTGATGCCTCCATTGGGATCGGTGACCCCCACATAGAGGAAGTAACCCCACGCAGCGACAATCAGAGCGCTGGTGAACACCACCGAGGGATACCAAGAAGTGCGGCCCATCGGCTTCCACAGATGGCTGAGCGTGTCTTGCAGCATGAATCGACCGACACGGGTTCCCGCGTCAAGCGTTGTCAGAATAAATACTGCTTCAAACATGATGGCGAAGTGGTACCAGATCGCAATCATCGACCCACCAAACGTGCCGGAGAGAATGCTAGCCATGCCGACAGCCAGGGAGGGAGCACCGCCAGTGCGGGCGAAGAGGGTGCTTTCTCCCACTTCATGTGCGAGTGTTTGCATCGTCTCTAGCGTGACGGGGAATCCCCACTGTGAGAGGGTGGTCACTGCGATTTCAGGCGTTCCACCTAATGCCGCTAAGGGACTATTGATTGCGAAGTAGACGCCGGGCTCGAGTAGCGTTGCGGCGATCATCGCCATGATCGCGACCAGAGATTCGAGCACCATGGAACCGTAGCCGACTAGGCGGATGTCGCGTTCGTTGCGCAGCAGTTTTGGGGTTGTACCGCTGGAAATCAGCGCGTGAAAGCCAGAGATGGCCCCACAGGCGATCGTGATGAAGACAAAGGGGAAGAGTTTGCCGGCGAAGATCGGTCCCGTGCCATCGACAAAGCGGGTCAATGCCGGCATACGCAGATCCGGATGAATGACGATGATCGCAATGGTCAGGAGCGCCACCACACCGAGCTTTAGATAGGTTGACAGGTAGTCTCGTGGCGCGAGGAGCAGCCACACGGGGAGAATGGCCGCCACAAATCCATAGGCCATGACGAACCACGCGAGGGTCGTGCCCTCGTGGTCGAAGTAGCCGCGCAGGGCGGGCTGATGATCAATCCAGCCGCCACCGATAACGGCCGCGAAGAGCAGGCCCACTCCGAGCAACGACCCCTCGGCTACCTGCCCGGGTCGCAGATGGCGCATGTAAATACCGACGATGACGGCGATGGGGATGGTCGCGAATACGGTCGAGGTGGCCCACGGGCTGTGCTTCATCGCATTGACGACGACCAGCGCCAGTACCGCGATCAGAATCACCATGATTGCGAGTGTGCCGATGAGGGCCGCGGTGCCACCGAAGGGGCCGAGCTCTTCGCGCGCCATCTGTCCGAGGGTTCGGCCGTTGCGCCGGGTCGACGCAAACAGCACCACCATATCCTGTACGCAACCGCCCAGCACCGATCCGATCAGAATCCACAAGGTGCCGGGCAGATAGCCGAACTGTGCTGCTAGGGTGGGGCCCACCAGAGGGCCAGGGCCGGCGATAGCGGCAAAATGGTGACCAAAGACGACCCAACGGGGGGTGGGGTGAAAGTCCCGACCATTGTTTAACCGCTCGGCTGGGGTGGCCCGCGTGGCGTCGCAAGCCAGTACGCTGGCGGCGATCCACGCCGCATAGAAGCGGTAGCCCAGGGTATACAGGCAGGCGCCCGCGGCGAGTAGCCAAAGGGCGTTGATGGATTCCCCTCGGTTTAGGGCGATCACGCCCACCGAGAGGGCACCACCGGCCGCCAGGCCCAACCCGAGCAATTTCTTCAGCATCCTGCGTCCCCTCAAACTCTTCTAGGTGTTTTCGGTTGGTTACCGAACCCTGCAACTATCGCATGGCTCGACGGTCGATACCAAAAGGTCGGGCGTTGCACGCGGTGGTTGCCGCTTTTGCCAGTTGCACTGCTGCGCTAAGGTTGTAATCTGTGTCGGACTAATCGGTACCGACATCAATAGCGGAGTTTGGACATGAAGATTTACCATGTAGCGGCGCTGGCAGCCCTGGCGACGCCGATCGTAGCGCAGGCAGGGCATCCGCCCGCGGCGCATGTGCCGCCTCCGGTCGCGCGAACGCAGAGCCCTGTGATGGGCACTGTGGTCCCGGGCCCGATCATGGGCACCGTGGTCAATCCAGGCGGCAGCCCCGGTGGTAGGCCACCCCACTGGCCCAGTAATGGCCCAGGAACGTTTCACGGCACCATCATTAACCCCGGTTCGGGTGGTGGTGAACACCCAGCGCCGCCCTCGAGCGAGTCCGACGGTCACTGAGTCGGCGTTCGCTCGAACTGACCGATCGATCCATGGACGCTGACCACTGGGACGCGCTGTTTGGAGCGGCGGGATTAACTGGGGTTCGTGAGGCCTTCTCCGGTGGCGAGCCGGTCGTCGTGCACGGCGCGCGAGACCGTTTGCCGCATTGGATGCACCATGAAAGCCTCCGCTCAGCTGCCGCTTTGTGCGCAACCTATAGCGGCCGCATCCTCCATGGGCGTCGCGATCGGGGGCCTCGCTCCACCTTAATCGAGCGGGGCTCGGCGACCGATCTGCTCGCGGCCGGGGAAGCTCTATATCTCCCAGATATAGATAAAATTATTTATGAATCAATAGATTGGATTATTAACTTCGAGAAATGTCTCGGTATTCCAAAGGGATCAGCACGCGTCACCGCTTGGGTTGCCCCGGCGGGCGAAGGGACTGCGCTGCATCTTGATGCGGAGGACGTCATATCGGTCCAGTTGTCGGGCCGCAAGACCTTTGAAGTGGCCGAACCGGCCGCGCTGCCGTTCCCCGTGGGTTTCCAGTACGGGCCTGGCATTCCCGCTGCGGCCGACCTCTATCCACAAGCCGCCGGTGGATTTCCAGACCCAACGCCGGCCCGGTTTACGTCGCTCGAGCTCGAACCCGGCTCCGTCCTTGTCCTGCCTCGCGGTCATTGGCACCGCACGCGCTGCAGTGAGGTGTCGTTGTCGCTGTCCATTGTGACGGCGCCCCCGACGCGGATGGATTGGGCGCTCGGCATGCTCCGGCATGGAGCGCTCCAGGATGCCCGCTGGCGTCAACCCTTGTACGGCGCGCCCACGGTTGACCAGCGGACCCAGATCGCGACAGGCTTTGCGGCCCTTGTGCGACATTTGGCTGAAGGGCCCGGTGATTGGGCTTGGTGTGATACGACCGCCCTGCAGAGAGTTCCCTCGGTCACCCTAGACCCGGAGGATCCTTCGCACCTGATCGATCACTACGATGGCACCCGCCGCCCGGTTGCCGCAACGCCATTGATGGCTGCGGTGCTCCGTTGGCTTGGGTCCGATACGAGCGTATTCACCGTCGCCCAAGCCCGCACAGCGGTCGGTGCCGGCGTCGAGGTGGCTCTAGAGGGGCTCATCCAGAATGGCATGCTCTATCGCTGGCCGGGCTCTATAGTGCGTCCCCTGTAGGGGCGTCTGCTCCGGTTGTCGCCGGGACCGCCGTGCGTGCCCCGTTCTAGTCCGTCAAAAAGGGTGTCCCTAAGCGATGAATATTTCTAGTCGAATTGAAGGCGATACTTTGGTCCTGTGTTTGGCCGGCCGGCTAGATGGCACGAACGCCCAAGAACTGGACCGGGAATGGTTGTCAGCGGATTTGCGTCATCTGGTTGTTGACCTCGGTCAGTGCGAGTACGTTTCCAGCGCCGGGCTACGGATCTTCCTACGCCTGCAGCGCGAAGTGACCGCTAAAGGGGCGACCCTGACGGTCGTGAATGTCGGTCCCGTCGTACACGAAGTGTTGGATTTGACGGGACTAACGAAAATTTTTAGCGTGCGGCGCAAAGCGCGCGAGATCTCCATTGAAGGCCTAGAGTTTCTGTCCGCCGGTGTCTGCGGACAGTGCTTTCGTCTCGACGCCGAAACAATCGTCAAACTCTACAATGAAGGGGTCGCACCGGCCGTCGCAGAGCAGGAAAAAGAGTTCGCGCGTGCCGCCTTTGTTGCCGGCATTCCCACAGCACTCTCCTACGGCGTGGTTACTTGTGGAAACCGTACCGGCGTGATCTATGAAATGCTCGATGCGCAATTGTTCAGTGCGCTCATTCGCCAGGAGCCGGATTCTGTCGAGTTCCACGGCGCCCGACTCGCTGAAATTGCCCATACGTTCCACTCCAAGATGGCGGATCCCGCTATTTTTCCGAATCTAAAAGACCGACTGCGTATGAATATAGAGGATCTGCGTGGCACCTTTTCGGACGAGGATGTTGCGATGCTTGGTGCGCGCCTCGAAGCGATCCCAGATGCTGATAATCTGGTGCACTTCGATCTGCACACCAGCAACATCATGATTCGCAATGACGAGGCGGTGATCATTGATATGGGCGATCTTTCCCGTGGGCACTATCTTTTCGACATCGGGTTGCTCGCGATGGTTTACGGTTACGAAGAGTCAGGCAGTTGTGAGTTTGTCACGAAGGTCCCGAATGACATCGGTCGGCGCCTCTATGAACACTTCATTGCGGCATACTTTGCCGCGCGGCCGAGCGAAGATTTTGAATTTTTCCGCCGTAACGAGGCGTTTCTGGCGTCGTTGCGCTTGATTAACGCGATAGCTTTTCTTCCGCTGGCAAAAGACAATTTGGTGGCCAAGATCCGCGATCTCTTCTTGCCGCTAATCCGAGCTGAGACCGCGGCGGGTTAAGGGCTACCGATGGCCGTGCGGGATATTTTGCGGATGGGCGATCCGCGATTGCTAAAGGTTGCGGCGCGCGTGACTGATTTCGGGTCGCTTGCGCTGCACGACGCTGTACGTGATTTACACGACACGCTGGCAGTGGCGAAGGGCGCGGGGCTCGCTGCTCCGCAAATCGGCATCGATTTGGCTGTCGTACTGTTCGGATTTGAACACATCGCACGCTATCCCGATGCTGCTGCCGTACCAGTCACTGTGCTCATCAATCCTGTCATTGAGGCGCTAGACGATGCGGTGAGCGAGGGATGGGAAGGGTGCTTGTCGGTGCCCGGTCTGCGTGGCGTGGTCCCACGATATGAGCGGATCCGTTATCGTGGATTTGATCTGCATGGGGCGCCTATTGATCGGGTCGCCGAGAGCTTTCATGCGCGCCTCGTGCAGCACGAGTGTGACCACTTGATCGGTCGTTTGTACCCGACGCGTATGACCGACCTCACACGATTCGGTTATACGCAGGTACTGTTTCCGGAGCTCACCGACGTCAGTGCCGATTGACTGCGCCCCGACGCGCTTTTACTCCTCCTCTGGATAAGGTCCTTTCCCGCCGCTCGCGATAAACTGATCAATTCGTGTATTTAATACGCGCATGGGAACCGAGCCCAGTTCCAGCACCGTGTCGTGAAACGCGCGCAAGTTGAACTTTTCTCCTAGAACTGACGCCGAGCGGCTGCGTGCTTTTACAATTTCACTTTCACCGAGATAATAAGAGAGAGCCTGCGCGGGCCAGGCGATGTAGCGGTCGACTTCCGTCTCGACCTCGTGCGCCGGCAGCGTCGTGTATTGCATTAAGTAATCGATTGCCTGTTGTCGTGACCAGCCCTGGGTATGCATCCCGGTATCGACAACGAGGCGGGACGCGCGCCAGATCTGATAGCCCAGCATCCCAAAGCGCTCATACGGAGTTTGATAGATGCCCATCTCATCGCCGAGACGTTCACAGTAGAGGGCCCAGCCCTCACCAAAGGCTGAAATATAGGTGTGTTGTCGAAATTCCGGTTGGGCTTTGTGTTCGAGCGCCAGTGACATCTGTAACGCATGACCGGGCGCCGATTCATGCAATGTCAGCGCAGGGAGATTGTAAAGCGGCCTGGCGGGTAGATTGTAAGTATTGAGTAAATACACGCCATTGCCGCCACGACCCGCAGTATAAAAAGGGGCGAGTTCGTCTGGTACCGGTCGAATGGCGAAGCGCGCGCGTGGCAAGCGACCAAAGTACTGGCTGGCAACGGCGTCAAAGCGTTTGGAGATCCATGCTGCCCGCATCAGCAATTCTTCAGCGCTCTTTGCAGTGAAACGCGGGTCTGTGCGTAGCATCGCGAGGAAGTCTTCAAAGCTGCCGGTCCAGCCGGTCGCTTTCATGACCTCCACCATCTCTGCGTGCAACCGCGCCACCTCTGCCACACCAAACGCATGGATTTCAGCTGCGCTGAGATCTAAGGTTGTGAATTCCGTGATGCGTGCGCGGTAATAGGCATCGCCATTGGGTAGGTCCACTGCTGCAGTAGTGGTGCGTGCGTGGGCGATGTATTCGTCACGGAAGAACTCGAGCAACTGGCGATAGGCCGGCTGTACTGATTCCCGAATGACCGCCAGCGCCTCAGCGCGAAGTCGGCTGCTCTGCGCTTGCGAAACCCCGTTCATTTTTTCGAAGGGCACGAAAAAAAATGTGCTTTCTGGCGTCGAATCCACGATTGCCGAAAGCGAGCCGTCTCTGCCAGCGAGCGTGACCTTCGGTGGGGTGAAGCCCCTGGCGAGTCCGGCGCGCATCTGCTCGGTTTCCTCCGCGAAGTAGCGGGGAATGTCCTTCATTTGTGCGATCCAGCGCTGATAGTCGCTGTCAGATCGAAACGTGCTGCGTGCGGTGTAGGTCAGTCCGGTCCAGAAAGCAGAATCGGAATTGACCGGCATTTCGTACTCGCGCAGTTCCTGCAAGCGCGCGAGCGATTCAATTTGGGGAAGATAAACGTCGAAATTAACCTGCTCAGCGGGCGATAGTTGGCTACGCTCGATGTGTTGCAGTGCCGCGAGGGTCGAATGCCAATGGATTAGCCGCTGGTCCTGTGCGGCCTGGTTGACATGCGGTAAGTGATCGGAAATCTGTGTGTCACTTTCCGAATCCCCATCATCCAATTGCCGCCATTTCCATTCGCCGGTATAGATATCGCGAAATTGCGCATCAGCCGAAGGGGGCCTTGCGACCGGCGCCTGCTTGCGCTGCGCGAGACCGGTTGGGTTGACACCAATGGTTAGTGCTACCAAGGCCAGCAGAGTGGTGAGGCGCATGAGGGGTTCCTCGATTAGAGAATCGTCAGATGTTCACTTGCAGCGGGGCTCCGCAGAGCATAGCGTATAACTGTTTTGAGTTGGATTGGGGCTCTCTTGCGGATTAGAGTGCCTGATGCAGGGTCAGTAAATAGAGCGCCCCCGTCTATTTTTCGAGTCATTTTTTAATTATTCGGACGGGGGGGTTGGTTCGTGATATCGGTCGAAACTCCGCACATGCCGACCACGCTTCCGAGTGCGTCGTGTAGGGGCATCTTTACGGTTAAGTAGATGCGCTCTGCACCGGTGGCTTTAATGATATTTCTTTCCTCATGTGCGACGATTTCGTCGCCTTTCATCACGTGCGCGTCGTTGTCTTTCAGTTCATGCGACCGTTGAAGATCGAAAAAATGACTGTCATCCATGCCTACAATGTCCGCCAGTGCTCGCCCAAACAAGTTGCAAACCGACTTATTTGCAAACAGGTAGCGCCCTTCCGTGTCTTTGACATAGGCCGCGCTTTCCATGAGATCTAAGGCTGCGCGTAATCCAATCAGTTCGACAGAAACGCAGGTCATACTCATAGGGCTTTCTGCTAATTAATGTTGCGCCGGCCGAACGACCATACCACATGCTGTCGATCCGCTTGGGTCTTGCTCCCGGCCGCCGTGCTGCGGTGAGGCGTCAAATAGGCGCATTCGGGCGTACGCACTTGCACTGTGCGGCCGGCAACGCCGATCCGCGACGAGACTGTAGTCCCGTGGGTTCGAAAGGCGATGGTCTTAGCCAATTCAACGGATAATACAGTCCGGTTATTGGAAAACTCGCGCGCGGCATGGGTCGATCGGTGGCAAAACTACCGCCTGTGATGCGAAGTGAGATTCACGCGGTGGCAAACTCGGGATAATATGGGAGTAATACCAGTGTTGATTGGAGGAAAATTGGTTGCCAGTTTGCGCCATGCGGCATGTGCGGGGATAGTGAATGCATGTGTTCGGTTGATGCGACTAGGTTTTCGTTGCGTTTTTTCGTGAGCGGTCAGCAGTTGGCGCAGTCAAGTTTTTTTACTTCCGCGATCGCTCCCGATAGCGCGACTGGTTGTCTTCGCACGTGGGCTGGAGGTGCCGTCTACTTGTTTAATTCCTTGCCGGGAATGTTATGACCTTACCTAGTTTTGAAACGCTGCTCTACGATGTGGTGGATGACATCGCGACCATCACCTTGAATCGTCCTGAAAAGTTAAATGCCTATACGCCACAAATGCGCGATGATTTGTTGCGCGCCTTTGAGGCAACGGATACAGATGACGCGGTGCGAGTGGTGATCATAACTGGCGCCGGCCGAGCGTTCTGTGCGGGCGCGGACCTCTCCGCTGGCGGGGCGACTTTTGACTACGCCGCGCGCAATGAGGCGGCGCGCGCCCGTTTTAAAGTAGGCGATCACTATCGGGATGGCGGCGGATTGGTGACGTTGCGTATTTTCAAGAGCCTCAAGCCGGTGATTGGAGCGATCAATGGAGCGGCAGTGGGGATCGGTATGACCCTCCAGTTGCCCATGGATATCCGGATGGCCAGCACGGAGGCGCGTTTCGGCTTCGTATTTGCGCGCCGGGGTATTACGCCGGAGGCAGCTTCCTCATGGTTCTTGTCCCGTCTAGTGGGTATGCAAGTGGCGTTGGAATGGTGCTTCACTGGGCGCATCTTCGGTGCCCAAGAGGCGTTGGATCATGGGTTGGTGCGCAGCGTGCATGCGCCAGGGGAACTCTTGCCGGCTGCGCGCGCCTTAGCGCGGGAAATCGCGGATCACACAGCGCCGGTTTCGGTAGCTTTAACGCGTCAAATGCTTTGGCATATGTCGGGACAGGATCACCCCATGAAGGCCCATCGGGTCGATAGTCGGGCACTACAGTCGCGTGGCCAATCTGCGGATGCGCGAGAGGGTGTGAGCGCATTTTTGGAAAAGCGTCAGCCCGTGTATCCGAATCAGGTCTCTACAGATATGCCCGATTTCTTCCCGTGGTGGGAAGAACCCGATTTCGAATAAATTTAAGGCTTAGAACGTGTCAAAGCTTCCTACTGTGCTGGCTTCTCTGCAATTTCCCGTTATTGGCGCTCCATTGTTCATCATCAGCCAACCAAAGCTGGTGATCGCCCAATGTATTAACGGCGTGGTCGGTTCGATGCCGGCGCTGAATGCGCGACCGGCATCACAGCTTGATGAATGGTTGGCGGAAATCAACGAAGGTCTTGCCGCACATAACAGGGCGCATCCGGACCGTCCGGCTGCGCCGTTCGCGATCAATCAGATCGTGCACAAGAGCAATCCTCGCTTGCTCGAGGACATGGCCCTTTGTGTCAAGTACAAGGTGCCGCTCATCATCACTTCGCTCGGCGCGCGGGAGGAGATCAATCAGGCGGCGCATAGTTACGGCGGCGTCGTGATGCACGATGTGATTAATAATAAGTTCGCACACAAGGCGATTGAAAAGGGCGCTGATGGACTGATCGCGGTGGCGACCGGCGCTGGTGGTCATGCGGGCCTCAAAAGCCCTTTCGCGCTAGTTCAAGAAATTAGGCAGTGGTTCCAGGGTCCGCTCGCCCTGAGTGGTGCGATCGCGAGTGGTAATGCCATTTTGGCAGCGCTGGCCATGGGTGCTGACTTCGCGTATATCGGGTCTGCTTTTATAGCGACGGAGGAGGCTAGGGCTTCCGTGGAATATAAGCAGGGAATTGTCGCCTGCAACTCAGACGATATCGTCTACAGCAATTATTTTACTGGTGTGCACGGCAATTATTTGGCGCCGTCCATCCGCAATGCCGGCCTAGACCCAGAGCAACTGCCTGTCAGTGACCCCACTAAGATGGACTTTGCTAGTGATAAACCGAAGGCGTGGAAAGAGATTTGGGGTTGTGGGCAGGGTATTGGTGTCATTGACCGCGTGCAAAGCGCGGCGGCATTGATTGACCAATTGAAAGCTGAATTTTTGGCGGCGAAGCTCCGGATTAGGTGAATGGGTGCAACACCCAACGCATTGTTTTAGGAGGGAGTGGGCGGCGTCGTGTTCCCGAGATTGTAGTCGTTCGGACGGGTAGTGCGCTCGGGGACGTTCCTGTGCTCTCTTGCGCGTCCTATGCACTTGCTATTGCTATTTTGGCTGTCTAAGAGCTTGCTTGTCGCAGTGGAGCGCAGGACTGCAGATCGGTCCGCTGGCTGAAATAGTTGCGTTACGCTGCCGTTAAATACAAGGATAGTTTTTATGGCTCATATGCTCGTTCATTTCTGGCCCGGTGCAACCGAGGCGAACTACCAAGCGGAGATCGCGGCCGTTCATCCGCCCGGTGGCCTGCCGAAAGGCCAGACCTATCATGCGGCCGGCCCCGGCGAAGCGGGGTATTTAATCGTGTCTGTTTGGGAATCGAAGGACGCCGAGGATCGGTTCGTCAACGACGTGCTGTTGCCTGCGCAACCGGTCGTCGGTGGCTTCCCGCATCCGGTAGTGAGTCGTGAGGCGCCAATTGTGAACTTGTTTACCGCCAAGGCAGGATGACGCTGCCTTAGTGGCACGGCGTGGTGTACACAGAGCGCCGATTGATTGAGTCGGCGTTTTGTCTGCAGTGCCCGCGGTGCGAGTCACTGCACGGTGCGGGTGTCGCGTGAATCCGGGTGCTTCCGCCCACTCTCCGAGGAACCGAGCCTTAGCGGGCGTCGCTACGGTCGGAATAGCTCAGGCGCCAGACGGACGGAGACCCCGGAGATATGGAAGGTGTGCCACCAAGAGCCATCGTGCAAATGCTCACTTTCCGCGTAGCCTTGTGCGCCCGTGAAGGCGCCTGTACCGCCGGTGATGGCCCTGACTAATACCGCACCCGTCGGCAAGGTGCTGTGGACCGTGGCATAGACTCCGCTGCCGCTAACGAGCAGCGTATGCGGCGACCCTGCAGCATTGCCTGCGGGCTGCCCGAAGTTAAAGTTCAGATTGGTCATGCGGATTTCATCACCAATCCTTGGGTAATCGATGCTCGTCGTTACCATTTGTGCGTCGAGGCGTCCAATGGCGACGCCGTTCACGTCGTAGATCGGCGTTGCGGGAAGGACCCGCAGATCGCCAAGGCTATGCCCAGCTGGAGGCGCAGTGACCAGCGACATCGCAACGGAGCTATGGTTGATGCGAAAGATTTGGATGGTTTGCTTCCAGCCCTCTGCATGGGCTGCTGCAGCGCCCCAAGAGCCAATCACGAGTAGCGCGACGGTGATCGCAACAGGCAGCCAAAGACGGCGGGTAGCGTGGGCCAGCGATTGCGTGGGAACAAAGGTGGTCATGAGGTTTGTCCTGTCACTCTTTGAATAGCCAAACGGACGGTGTATTTCGGTCCACTACGTGGTTGTTTGACGTGCCGGAGCGTACACAGATCACTGTGGTGAGTTGGTTTTTTTTGACATAACAGGCAGCCTAGCCGGCGTGCAGCGCTTCTGTCCTTGCGCTCGGCTCCCCATTTTGAGCGGCGCGCTTTGGTCATCGCAATGCCGCGATCACGGTCGACATGCTCTCGCTTCATCCAAGGGGTAAACGCCTAATTCATGCCCCAGGTGGATGCCGTCTTTGCTTCTGGTTTCCCACCGACTAATAGTCGCAATCGGGCCACTAAAGCCTGCAGGCTGGCTGCATGCCCACTGAGATTGGCCGCTGCATTAGCGCTTTGCTCGGCGTTATTGGCGTTGCCTTGCGAGACACGGTCTACCTGACTGATTGCCTCATTGATCTGTTCAAGGCCCTGCGCCTGCTCACGTGCCGCCGTGGCTATCTCGCCAACGATGATGTCGGTGGAGCCTACCTTCTCAGTGATCCTTAGCAGTGCGTCACCTACTTTGATGGTGCACTGCAAGCCCTTTTGACTACTTTCGAGTGCGACCTCAATCTTCTCTGCGGTTTCCCGTGCCGCTGCCGCACTGCGTTGCGCTAACGATCTGACCTCGTCTGCGACTACAGCAAACCCAGCGCCGGATTCACCAGCGCGTGCAGCTTCCACGGCGGCGTTGAGTGCGAGTATGTTGGTCTGGAATGCGATTTCATCAATGTTTTTCACGATGCGAGCAACCTGTGTGCTCGCCGCATCGATTTCTTCCATCGCTTTATTGAGTTCTGTCATGCTCTGGGAACTGTGGTTCACTGCAGAACGTGTTTCCGCTGCCAGCAGTTTTGCCTTTTCGGCATTGTTTGCCGTGACCCGGACCATGCTCGCCACTTCTTCTAGCGATGCGCTGGTCTCTTCAACAGACGCGGCTTGCTGATTCGATGCTGCCGCTAGACTTTGGCTCGACGCCGATACTTGTGTTGCGGCACTGGAAACCTCTAGGCATCCCGAACCAAGTAGATTGGCCGTTGCCTTCAAAATCTGCATCAAGGAACGTACCATCAGAGAACTATAGATGCCGATGAGCAGCAGTCCTGCTGTCAATGCGGCAATTAGTAATAATGTCTGTTGGTTCGATTCGCGTCGTGCGGACAATTCTTCTTGTTCGCTATTCTTGGATGCCAAAGCGACTAGCTCGTCGATGGCTTTGCGGTGACTGAGATACTGATTTTTTATTTTTTCGTAGGCTAGAGAGGATGCGGCCGCTTTGTCTTGGCGCAGTATGGCGGGGATAAATTCGCTTTCGATCGCGGCAAACATTGGCAGTGCGTATCGGCGCGACTGTTCGGTTAGCAGTTCGCCGGTGTGTGTGCCCGCTAATTTTATGCTCCAGACTTTCGAGCGTTCTGTGAAATCATCATGCAAGGTTTTGAGCTTGGAAATGTGGTCTCGCAGGGTAGCGGGATTGGTCTCTCCGAGCATTTCCAACACGGTCATGTAGCTTTCGATTAGGTATAGCGGTGGCGGTTGAATATCGGCGAGGAGGTCCTTCTGCAAGACGATGCCGTTATACACCGGGCCATTGACCTTCAGTCGCGACAGTGTGCGTAGGGAAATGGCGCCGGTTAGAATGGCGACGAGCATGAATGCGCCGACCAAACGGTAGATGCGGGTTGCGACTGGAAGGATTCTAGTTGCCATATATCTATACCGTTAGTTCCGCCAAATTTCCAGCAGGGATACGGAGTGAGAGCGTTAGTAGCCATTGGCCCGCAAAATGTCCGCTCCTTCATTATAAGAGTAAGGGCATCATGGGCCGTAAGTTGGAGTAATCCTACTGTTTATGGGCCGGTATTGGACTTAATGTGGGCATTGGTGCTGATTGACCTGCTGGAAGGCGGCAAAGAGCCGATGCGGGGCCTTGGATGGCCTGTTGCTGCGAGAGTAGGGTCCGCCTTGGCGGCCGACTGCCCCTGCCTGATTCTGCGGGGCAGTCTGCGGTAGTGACGGGTTCGCTCCTCCGGTCTTATTGTGCGCCTAGTTTGCGTGTCAAAAAGTCAACGGTTGCCGCATCCACTTTGGCCCAATTGGCATCGCGCAAGAAGTCGTGGATATCGTCTGGAATAATCAATTCTTCATGGGTGATGCCATGGTCGCGTAGGCGCCGCGCCAAATCGATCGTTTGGCCGATATGCACATTGCGGTCGTCGTCGCCGTGAATCAGCATTACCGGTGAGGTCCATCGGTCGATGTCGGCAACGGGTGAGGCCTTGAAGGCCACAGCGAGCGCTTCCTCTAAATCGCTTTTCTCATAGCGCAGGCGGGGTGCGTTGCTCTCGTCGAAACCGATGTCGCGAGACCAATCATGGACGCCGTGGATATCTACGCCGGCTTTAAACAGGTCGGAGTCCCGTGCAAGCCCTAAAGCGGTGAGCAGTCCGCCGTAGGATCCACCCCAAATACCGATGCGTTGGGGATCCACGCCGGGAAGACCGGCTAAGTAGCGTCCACCGGCAGCGACGTCCTGGTATTCCGAGGATCCGGTCCAGCCCGCATTTGCGGGGTGTTGAAAGTCGTAGCCATAGCCGATCCCTAATCGGTAGTTGACCGACAGCACTACGAATCCATGCGCTGCAAGGTATTGGTTTACCGCATAGGCATTCGCGTAGTAGCGCATATAGGACCAGCCGAGCAGCATTTGCCGGGGCGGGCCACCGTGGACAAAGATGACGCCGGGTTTGGCCGCCACGCCGTCGGGCTGTTGGAACAATTGGCCGTGGATCAACAGACCATCGGGTGCTGTCCATGTGACCTGCTTGGGCGTAATAAAACGGGCGCCCGCAAAGGTTGCCGGCGGCGCTTGGCCGGGCAACGGTTTGGGCGTTGCGCCCTTGTAAGGGAGAATATGCACTGCTCCAGGATTGCGGGCATCGGCGCCAATGAACGCCACGCCAGCGGACCAAGTCACCGGTGACCATTCCAAGCTCTCGCCGCGGGTCAGTGGCGTCGGCGCCCCCCCGGAGATCCCGACGCGGAAGAGGTGGCGCCGATCGTCGTCATCTGCAGTGGTGCCGGTGTTGGCGGAATACACGAGTGATCGGCCATCTTTGCTGACGGCAACGTGTTCAACCATGAAGGGGCCGGGGGTAAGCAGGTGGGCTTCACCACCTTTTTCAGCCACGACATACAAGTGTGGCCAATTATCGACCTCCGACAAGAAGGTCAATTGGTCGTTACCCGCCCAGTGCAGATTAGCTTCGCCCGCGACATCTGGGTAGGAACCGCGCAAGGTCTCCGGGCTATTCCAAACCGCGTGCCCCGCTCCCGTAGCGACGTCTACCGACCAAATCGCCCAAGGCGCAGGCGATCGTTTAAGGAGGGCGGGTGGTGGACCACCCTCGCCTGGGAGGCGAATAAAGGCCAACTTCTTGCCATCCTCTGACCAGATAGGGTGGCCGTCAAAGCCTGTGGAGGGTACGAGCCAGTGTAGAGGTCGGTCCTCCCCCGTATAGACGCCAATAAACGCATGGTCCCCGCGGTGGGAGACGAACGCCAATTGTTGGCCATCGGGTGACCACGACAGTGCCCCGTCCTGTCCGCGATCAAAGAACAAACGTGCACCTGGCTGGCCATCGAGAGGAGCCGTCCAGACCTGATGGTCGTGGATGTAGGCCAACTGGCCGGTAGCGGAGAGGGCGGGCGCATCGCCGTCGACGAGTTTTCGAGCGGGCGTGTTGCCCAATGGGTCGGCCAACCAGAGCGCGATTTTTGGCTCTGCAGCGGATGAGGCTGGGTTCGGCTGGAGCCCGCCGGGGGCCGGCCAATTGGAATCGTGATCACCCCCGCGGACGAAGACTAATTGTTCACCGTTGGCCGAGAAGGTCAATTGCGTGAGTTCTTGCCCATCATCCGCAGTGAATTGCGTCACCTGTCGTGGGTTGGCTGTGGCCACGTCTGCAACGAAGATGTTGCGGACACCGCCGACCATGCGGACCCAGGCGACGCGGTCAATCGCTGCTGCGCTGACCAGGTGGTCGACAAAGGGGTAGGCGGTGGCCTGTTCCAGAGTGAATCCGGGCTGCTCGACGCTGACGGCAGCACAAACGCTGGTAGTCAATAAAATTGCGACGAGCGCCTCCGCACACTTTAAACTGACCACTCTTACATTGTTGCAGTTGCACATCGCTGAACTCCCCTAATCCTATAGCAAGATGGTGAGCGTCGATCGCGACGAAGACAAGCGTTGTCCGATTGATATGGTCGGCCGTTGCCGTAGTGGCGGCTACGAGTCGCCCGCAGGCGCCTTTTCAGCGCCCACTTCGTGCGTGACTCCGCGATTTCGCGCCGCAACCGGTGTGCGATGGATGCCGCGCGACGCTTGAATGGGGTCCTTCGGTTAGGCGAGTGTGCCGAACGTGCTCCGAGGGGTGCTTTCGAACTGGACTGCCGGCGCGTCCCGTTCCTATTTGCGGAACAAGGAAATGGCTGTGCGCACCAAGTTAAAACGATCGGGAGGTCAGTAGCATGGTTGGAATACGGGCAGCAGGGATTACGTTGTGCAGTGCAGCAGGGGTTTTTGTTCGCTTTTGTCCGCGTGCGCACATTGTGCATCGCGTAACTAGGGGAACCGACCCCTGTGTACGGAGCTGCGCCAGCGCTCCTAACGGTTCGCTAGGTGTGCAGGGGGCCGCGTGGCTTTAAGTGCGACTATCTATACCCTTGAGGTCACGCTAAACGATGCAGACCGTGGCGTGTATGAGTCACTGTCCTTTCGTGCTGCTCGTCACCCTTCGGAAAGTGAGGAGTACCTCGCCACACGTGTTCTTGCCTACTGCCTAGAGCACACCGAGGGCCTTGCATTTTCCAAAGGTGGCTTATCCGATCCCGAGCTGCCAGCGCTCTCTATTCGTGATCTGACCGGCACGCTACAGGCTTGGATCGAGGTGGGTCTGCCAGAAGCTGCCCGTTTGCATAAGGCTGCCAAAGCTGCGCCGCGTCTCGTGATCTATCCGCACAAGGACATCCGCTTGCTCCTAAGTCGTCTGGCCGCAGAGCCGCCCATTCATCGATCCGCATTGATCGAAATCTATGAGATCGATCCAGTGTTTTTGGCTTCGTTCGTCGAACTGCTAGATCGTCGCATGCGGTTAGATATTACAATCAGCGATCGTCAGATTTACTTGACCGTTGCAGGCCATAGTTTGAATGGTGCTGTCGTTAGGTACGCATTAGGGTGAAAATAAAGTGGGCTTGCAATGCACAGGATTGTGCTAAACGCAGTCGAGTGTGGTGGCTCTACGGGGTAGTTTCAGGGCTGCGTCCCGATGCGCGTATCCATTTCGCCAGTAGCAAATATAGGGTTTCTGGATCGATCGGTTTAGCTAGAAAATCGTTCATGCCAGCGGCGACACAGCGCTCACGATCCTCCTGCGCCGCATTCGCTGTCATTGCAATCACGCACTGATTCGCAAGAAGAGAGTCTGCCTTGATCAGCCTCGTAGCCTCATAGCCATTGACTTCCGGCATCTGGCAATCCATGAGTACGATGTCAAAAGATTCTTCCGCTAACCGTTCTATCGCCTCGCGCCCATTGCTACAGAGTCTTACGATGATACCCGCTTGCTTCAAAAGTTCCTCTATGACCAATTGATTGAAAGAGTTGTCTTCTGCAACTAATACGCGGGCACCAGTGAGGCAGGCTCTTGCTTCTGTTACCAAATCTAGTCGATTACAGTCTAAGTTATGTTGCCTAATGGAGCGATATTGACTGTGGCCGAAGCGGGCTGTGAAATGAAAACAGCTGCCGACTCCTGGTTCGCTCTCAACCCATATGCGACCAGCCATCATTTCGACAATTCGTTTGCTGAGCGCTAGCCCAAGACCGGTGCCGTGTAAACCGTGAGACGTTGACTTTTTGATTTGGCTGAAGGCGATGAACAAGTTTGAGCGCTGAGAGATGCTGATGCCGATACCGCTGTCGCTGACTCTGAACTCAAGCTCGCTATAATCGTCTCCCGTTCGCTTGAGTAATACGGCGATATTGATCCACCCGCTGTTTGTGAACTTGACCGCGTTTGCTGCCAGATTAAGCAGAACTTGACCCAGACGGGCGGCGTCACCGCGTAAATTTCTCGGTACTTCTGCTGAAATTGACAGACTGAATTGGATGCCTTTTTCAGAAGCGAGGTGCCCTGCGATCGACTCCAGTAAATCCATGACTGACTGCAGTTCAAAATCGGCATCGGCTAAAGATAATTTTCCGGCTTCGAACTTAGAGAAGTCGAGGATGTCATTGATCACTGAAAGCAGGCTTCTCGCAGAGCTGTGCACTCCTAAAATGTATTTTTTTTGTTGGTCAGTTAACCCGGTATCTAGACAGAGTCCTGATAGGCCAATGATAGCGTTCATTGGCGTGCGTATCTCATGGCTCATGGTGGCGAAAAATTCACCCTTAGCGCGTGATGCATCTTCAAGCTGCTTCGCAGCTTCCGCCAATGCTGCGTTCTTTTGCTGCAGGCTATCCGTCAGTTCCTCGCGCGTTTGCTTGTTCAGTAATGCGCGTAGGGCTTCTTGTTTTGCTGCCGTCCACGACGCTGCTGGAATTGGACAGGCAGCAGAAAGTTGGAATCCGGCGGCCGACTCTATTGGAGCTGCTGGTGGTTCAACGGGCGCGTTGTCATGGAACTCGAATACTAGCTCACTGGTGTAAGTTTCCCGATTCAAATTGACTCGGACGGTGGGAATCCTGAGGCTTGTTAAGCACAAACGGCCCATGTCGGACACCCGCGCGGCAAAGCCTCTTGCCGTGAATTCGCTTACGCCCAATTCCTTCGCCAATTCGTAGGCGCGGCGGCGTGTTTGAAAGACCGCGTGGATATGCGGAAGCGGTAGCGTGCCAAGAATGCTCACCCGAGCCACCGCAATACCAAACAAGCCGCATCGTCATAAGGTTTTGCAAGTGTCCTTAGAAGTGCGCTAGCGATGTCTTGTGCGGGCCGGAACGACAGCGAAGTGGCGAGTGCAGTGCACCCCGATTCCGGTAGGCCGTCGGTCCATAGCAAAAGCAGATCATCGCGGCGTAACTGTCCAGTTTGCACGGCGGCGCGACGAATTCCGCCACCGAGGACCCCTTCATTCGAGAATCCCGTCCAGGGCGCGATGCCGATATGGCCGATCCGTGTATTACCTAAAGCCAGATAGGTGAATGAGCCATCTTCCGTATCGAGATGGACTAGACCGGCCGCAGCGCCGAGACTGCCGAGTAACGCAGAATCCATCTCAGCCAACAGTCGCGGTAAGTTGGCGTGCGTTGCCGATGAAAAAATTTCGCAACAACGATTAACAACTTCATCAGCCCGTGGGCCATGTCCTGAGGCATCGAGAATGCCCAGTAGAAGACCGCGCTCGCTGCGTAACGAGAGAGCGCGATCTCCGGAGACCGAGTAGCCCGGGCAGGGACGCATACTCAGGCCCAACTCCCAGCTGGACGCCGCGAATCCGGCTGGCGGTGCCGCTGTGGGTGTGACGTGAATAGGGGTAGCAAAGCCCGCTGGTGGCGTTGCCTGGCCGACACGTTGTCGCGTCCCGACAATACGCTTGCGTGCACAGATTCTAGTTCCGCCTTGCGGCGAGGACTGCAGCCAAAAATGGTCAGCCATGCGCCGCACACTCGGCAAGCCGAGACCCAGTGAGGTGCCCGTACTGAAGTGGTCTGTCATCGCGCGATCAATATCCTTAATGCCTGGGCCGTTATCGGTCGCGCTGATATCGATGTCGACCGTACCTATACGTTCGGTTCGCGTGATTGTCAGTCGGCCATGACCGGCGTACTTTACGATATTGGAGGACAGTTCGGCTGCCATGGTCGCGACGAGAGCTTGGTCAATTTTTGTAGCATCAGACAACATGGGAAGTTGAGAGATGTGCGCGATCGTCCGCATGACGTCTGCTTCGGTGCTAATAGAATAGTCAACTTGGTCTCGAAAATTACTGCTCAACGGATGATCTCGAATCCATCGCGCAGCGCGTCTTCCAGATGGGCTTTGAACGTCAGCCCCGAGGTGTCAATGTTATTTTCTACCAGATAGGCAACGATTCCCGCATGCAGACTAATAAAGACTGCAGGGGTGCCGAGGAAACGCAGCATTTCTACCATTGCTCGGAGCCCCTCGAATTCCGAGCGGTCTATAAATCGCACTGTGGCCATTTCAATTAATACGGCACGTGCCTGCGAGTCTTGGGTGCGGCGTAGTACATACTCTTGCAATGTTGAGAGGCTAGTGGCTATTTCACCTGAAAGAGTGACCACGAGACAACCATTGACCAATGTCGAGGTGGCTGATTCGCCGGCGCTACGGGTGAATGTATCTCGCATGCTGAAAGTTGGTGCGTAGTATCAGCAGCGCTTAAACTAACGGCGAAATTCGGTTGGTAGTGTTTCGTGGATCACCCGGCCCGATTTCCTTGAGTGCCAGATCGAGGGCATCGCGCAGCGTGGCTGTGGTTTTGACGCCGCCGAGTTGGGCGCCTAGCTCGACCAAGGTGCGTGCAATCGAAGGGGATATGCCAGAGATAATAGACTGGCAGCCCATCAGTCCAGTGGCTTTCGTGACCCGAATCAGCTGGTTCGCTACCGCCGTATCGACAATTGTGACGCCGCTGATATCGAGGACAAAGATGCGCGCACTGGTTTCGCTTATTTTGTTCAGCGTTTTATTCATGATGTCCTGCGCGCGCACCGAGTCGATTGCACCCATTAACGGCAACAGCAATACGCCTTCCCATACCGGCAAAACGGGTGTCGATATTTGTTGCATCGCGTTGCTAGTCAGAATCACCTTCTCTTTCTGCACGCGCGATATTTCTTCAGTGACTAGGAAGGTGTCGAAGAACACCATCTTAATGACTGAAGATTCTAGTTGCTCGCGTTCTGCTGAGCGCGGCATCATTTCGCGTAAACGTTTGATAATTCCTTGCAGAGAAACAAGCATGCCAGCGTGGTAAATATCATTCGGTAAATCGATTCTGGCATGAACGGTGGCGATGTTACGACGGCTGGCGAAGTAGGTATCGTCGAGTGACGCTGCGAAAAAAGTGCGCCAGTTTTCGACTTGCGAGGCCTGCACGCGAGCACGCATTTTTGGGTTGCCAGCGAAAAAATGCCCATACTCCGCGTGTCCTTCCAGCCACGTATAAAAGTCAGCGACGACCTGCTCAATTGTACTTTCTAGCAGGCCTCCAACCTCACGTAAGGCCAGTATGTCGGTCTGGGTTATCTGGAATTTTTCTAACATGCGTGTGCTTTCCATGCGTATTCCGACGATTGTGACCGCCCATTCCGGCGGAACGTGACTGACTGTTTCTCGTCAGTGCTGTAACTTTATATTCTCGGATCGTCACATGCAGTCAACTATCCGGGCCCCAGACACAGTCTGCCGCGCAGCGGCAGAAGCTGCGGATGGAGGAGTTGCCAGACGGACTTGGCAACTGATTGGTCACGATGCTCGCGCGAGTGCCTACGCGGTCATCCAGCAGTTCTAACAGATCGCTCCTTCGGCAGGGTTTATTGAGGCAGAGCAGCCCTCACGATATGGTTCCGCTGCGTACTATTGCGGGTCGAGAGCTCGAAGGTAAAGAGTGCAAAACGTCTTAATTCTCGCATACAACGCTCAGTGGTATTCAATAGAAGTTAGCGTTTTTTCTTGATCTGGGAGCGTTCGGACGTTTCTATTTAGGTATTGCTAAACCCGTGGGCTGAAGAGGTTTGTTCGAAGAATCACTTGCGGATTTTTTCGCCGCGGTCGGTTTGGGCTAGCGGACTATAGAGGTTAGTGTTTCTGTCTAGTTGCGGAGCTCGTCTTCAGCGTGGGTTCGGTTTAGAGTCGGTGTCGGTAGAGACATCGTTCTTCATCATGTCCGGATGCAATCCGTTCGTTGCTCCGGTGGATTGGTGGTTGACGATGCTGGTACGCCGGATCTATTGTCCGCACGCACGGCCCGTGTTTACGGGTTAGCTACAGTTTGGCATTGAGTAATTGCGAGGCGGCCATGTTTAATTGTCTGGTAAAGGTCCTTTTCGTGTTGGTGTCGGTATGCGTCGGCGCTGCGGCGTGGTCGGTAACGCCCGCAGACGCGGTGACTGGCGGTCAGTGGCTGCATTGCGGACACTTGTGGGACGGGACTTCGGCTGGTTTGCGGGGCGAGTCTTATGTCGAGGTACGCAATGGGCTCATTGTTAGCGTGCGGGCCGCCAGCGCAGGGCACCCGGCGGGTACGTTGACCGATCTCAGTAGCGAGACATGTTTGCCTGGTCTCATCGATACCCATACGCATGTGTTGCTGCAGGGGGACATTACCGCAGCAGATTACGATGAGCAGTTGCTCAAACAGTCGCCAGAGTACCGGACCATCCTGGCGACGACCAACGCTAAGCGCATCCTCGGTTGGGGCTTTACCTCGATTCGTGACGTCGAAACCGAAGGGGCAGGTTATGCCGATGTGGATGTACGGACCGCGATCGAACGGGGCGTGATTCCCGGTCCGCGCATGCAGGTGGCCGGCCGGTCGATGGATGTGACGGGTGCCTATCCATTGCTCGGCTATGCGCCTGCTTTGGTTATGCCCAAAGGGGTGCAGGAAGTGGATGGCGCGGACGGCGGTCGGCGGGCCGTGCGCGAGCAACTGTCGCACGGTGTTGATTGGATCAAAGTCTATTCCGATCGTTCGTACCGCGTGGTTGAAGGCGGTGTGCTCGACGATATCCCGACCTTTACGCTCGAAGAGTTGCGGGCGATCGTTGATGAGACGCACCGCCAACGCCATCGCATTGCCTCTCATGCGATGGGACTACAAGGAGTCCATAACTCCGTCGAAGCGGGCGTGGACAGCATTGAGCATGGTAATTACATCGCGGATGCAGACCTCGCGATGATGGTTGCGAAGGGCATTTACTATGTGCCAACCATTTATGTTGGCCAGTATGTCGCCGAGGGGCGCGCTAAGGCCGGTGCGCCCGTGTGGCTGGACATGGTCAAAATTCATGAGGAAACCTTTCGGCGTGCGCTCAAAGCGGGCGTGAAGATCGCGTTTGGCACCGACATTGGCGGGTTTGATTGGGGCACCAATCCTGCCATCGAGTTCGCGCACATGGTGCGCTTTGGCATGACGCCCGAGCAGGCGCTGCGTTCGGCAACGGTGGTCGCTGCCGAGTTGCTCGGCGTCTCGGACCGGGTCGGCACCTTGGAGGCGGGAAAAGTGGCGGACATCGTGGCCGTGAAGGGGAACCCATTGGAGGACGTCACGCGATTGGAGCATGTCGATTTTGTGCTCAAGGCTGGCGTCCGCCAGTCGCAAGGCACTTATTAATCGTGGCCCAGGGGTGGCGATAAAGCACCAGGAAACCCTCTCTTTTAGGGCGCAGACTGCGCGCCCCGCCACGGCGGTACCACGCCATAGGACCGTAATGAACACCACTGGGGTGTCTGTCCGCGACGCGACAACCGGTGCCCACCTCGGCGCTCGGCTTGCAGCGGTGATCCTGACGATCAGCGCGGCGCTGGGCTGTCTGGCGCCGCCATCCGTTGCGGCACAGGCGGTCTTAGTCGACGCAGCAGCATTTCAGGCGGGTGCACTGCCCGAACGGTGGCTAACGGGCGGGCCGCGCTGCATGGAGATGCCCGAATGGCAGGTGCACGAATACAATCCCACGCTGTATATCCTGCGTCAGTCAGGCTGCACGGATTTCGAGAAGCCTTTTCTGTACCTCCTCTTCGGGACCGACAGGGCGCTGCTGCTGGATACGGGATCTCGTCAGGGCAACCTTGCGCCGACGCTGCAGCGCACGGTGCACCGTTGGCTGACGCGCATGGGGCGGACCAGTATCCCGCTGCTCGTGCTGCATACGCATGGCCATGGTGACCATGTGGCAGGTGATGCCGGACTGTTGGCGCTGCACGACCCGGTGATGCCGGTGACATTGATTGCGGCCGACGTGGCGGTAGAAAAAGAATTTTTGGGCATTAGCCAATGGCCCGAAGAGGTGGGTCGAGTCGATCTGGGTGATCGCCTCCTCGACGTCCTTTCGATTCCCGGTCACGCCGACACGAGCCTCGCGTTCTACGATCGACAGACCGCCTTGCTGTTCACGGGCGATAGTTTGTACCCGGGCCGACTCTATGTCCGTGACTTACCGGCCTTTCGGGCCAGCACCGAGCGGTTAGTCCGCTTTACCGAGGGTAAACCGGTGGCGCATATACTGGGTAATCATATTGAGCAAACCCGGACGCCGTACCAAGATTATGCGACCGGGACGATTTATCAGCCGAATGAGCATGGTTTGGCGCTGTCTCGGGGAGCTTTACTGGAACTCGAGGTGGCGCTGCTACAATTGCATGATCAGCCTGCAAAAGTTGCGCTAGCTGATTTTACGATCTGGCCGAAGCCAGTAGAAGAGGCTGAAAAAGCAGCTGAACAGCAAGCGTTCGAGAAGACGCAACACGAGCAGTTGGGCAACCAATGGGATCAGCCGCATTTCTAACGAGCTTGCCAAGCAGACTGCTCAGCTTGGATGGGGAGCGCGGGCAACAGATCCGCGATGCGGTTGGATGCTGGTGATCTGAGTGCCTTGAAAGGCCAATTAGCCGGTCACTGGACTGTGACTGTCAACGGAAACTGGCGGCTGACTTTTTCGTTGGAAGACGGCGACGCCGTCCTTGTTGATTATCAGGATTATCACTGCGGAATTGATGATGCGAATGTTTGACCCACCGCATCCTGGTGAGTCGCTCCGGGATGACGTTTTGCTGGCACTGGGATTAACCGTTGCAGCCGCGGCCCTTGCGCTAGGAGTAGATCGGACGACCCTGTCGAAGGTCCTGAATGGTTGATCAGGTATCGGTCCGATGATGGTGCTGCGGATCGAACGGTGGTTGGGGGCGGACCGTGGTGGTTCCGCGGAGCGCTGGCTATCGCACCAGTTGGCTTACGATCTCTGGCAGGCTCGGCTGACAGCGAAGCGCGGTAAAGTACTGCACGACATTCGCGCCGCAGTGTGATCCATTGGTGGCGGTACAGCACAACTGTGAGGCGTTGCGGTACCGACTACGGGAAGCGGATCAATTAATGCAGGTCGGTCTAGAAAACAGCTGTAAGTGTTTGACTCAAATAAT
>CAIVRI010000087.1 GCA_903908265.1 uncultured Pseudomonadota bacterium | reverse complement strand
GGCTGCGCAAGACGCTCTAAAGTTGGCGCAAGCCAAACAAATGTCTTTCGATAAGGCCGCCGCCCTCGCCCACGGCGCCAAGTCCCCGGAATTTAAAAACGTAAAGCACGCTGCACAATGGCTCGCCACATTGAAGGAATACCTGAGCAGAAACCGGTGGGTTACAACAACAGATATTCGCCGTCCGCCAGCAGCGAGTGCGTGGCCGTAACAACATAGGATTGAGCCGCAGTCGCCGCTAGTTAAGCACTTAACGGCACCACGCCAGAAGCATGCCGTTTCGGCTTCTCAAGGTGCCGCTTCAATCCAGATTGGCTGATCAGCGTGGTGCTCCCTGATCGTCTCGATCGCTTCTTCAATGATCAATTGAGTTGGATGGGTGGCAAGGCTGTATTCGAACCGGGTGAGTCGAGGATCGTTTATCGCTTTGAAGTCGGCGGCGCTTATCGCATCCGCTCCGCACCAGACGGCGTCAGCGGGCTGCGCGGCATTGATTGCCGCCGTAGTCCTGATGCCGTGATCGCGACGTAGATCATCGTTTAATGCGCCTCGGCGAGCAGACTCTCGTAGGGAATCTTCAATCCGTCGTGCAGGCGCTTGACCATGCGCAGACTCAGGCGGCGCTTGCGGTTGAGTACCTCCGACACACGGCCGCTCGGCCCGATATACCGTTCCAGATCGCGCGCCGTAAGGCCTTGCTGCTCCATCCGGAACTTGATGGCTTCCACGGGATCGGCCGGTCCGAAGTCGTAGTGCTTGTTCTCGTAGGCCTCGACCAGCGTCACCAACACTTCGCGCTCGTCGGCCTCCGGGGTCTCGTCCTCGGCCTGAAAGATGGCCTCCAGGCGCCGGAAGGCGGCCTGCAGGTCCTGATCGCTGCGGATCGGTTTAATATTCATGAACACTCTCCACGTCGATACGGTCGTACTGTGCATTGGTGCCGACGAACTTCACCCAGACGATGCCGGCGCGGTACTGCACCTCGACCACCAACCGGTACTTGTTGCCTCCGACGTTGAACACGACGCGATTGTTGCCGCAGATGCTTGCGCTCGCGTACTGGCTCTTGATGTCCTGTGGAGATCGCCATTTGGCCTTGAGCGCCTCGTCGTACCAACTATGCAACGGGCCACGCGCGTCGCCACAGCCGGGGCGTTCCCAAAATTTCTGCAAACTGCTTTTGGCGATCACCCTCATGAATGAATGATCTCCCAAAATGGGAGATTAGTCAAGTTCGGTGGGATGATGGGTTTGCTCTGACCCATCCGTAACAGACGGCCTTTTCAGGCTGCCCAGTTTTCTAGCGTCAGCCCCGGAACCTTAGAGAATTCTTTCAAGTTATTGGTGACAAGCGTGGCGCCTTCATTCAACGCATGCGCTGCGATCAGTAGATCCATCGATCCAATCGGCTCGCCTTGTCGTTCGAGTGCTGCTCGCAACTGACCATACTTCCAAATACAACGCTCATCGAACGGCAGAATGACCAGAGGTGCGAGGAAGAGATCTAACGCACGACGATTTCGATCCGAACCGCTCTTAGATACGCCGAAGGCAAGTTCAGCGGCGACGATGGAGGAAAGACCGATATCGCCCGCTTGATACGCTCGGAAACGAGAGAACACCTGAACCGGTCGTTCGTTAATAATGTAAATGCAGATGTTCGTATCCAGCAGGATCAACGCGCGATCTCCGGCCGGACCTGCTGAGCGGGCTGTTCGCGTGTGAGTTTGAGCCCAGGCTCGAATTCCTCGAGCGCGGCCTCCATGATCGCCCAGGGTTG
Organism: uncultured Pseudomonadota bacterium; assembly: GCA_903908265.1. Classification (GTDB taxonomy): domain Bacteria; phylum Pseudomonadota; class Gammaproteobacteria; order Steroidobacterales; family Steroidobacteraceae; genus CAIKZZ01. The sequence continues at coordinate 7,171 of CAIVRI010000087.1, read as the reverse complement.
ATCTACCGGCATTAGCAAGACGCCATTGCCTACATGCGCTACGCGTACTTCGCTGCCGGAGAAGCGATACTCCTTGGGAAGTCGTACCGCTTGGCTTCTGCCAGATTGAAAGAGCCTCGCCGTATCCATGGGGTCATCTCCAAAGGTAGATATCCATGGTATCTATCATTTCGATGGCTGTCAAAATGCCGTGCGTGAGCTGTGAAGGAGACGTGTAAAAAGTCCTCAAGAGGGTGTTTCGTGATGTGCTTACCGGCCCTTCGCGGCCTGTGTAATGCCCCAATAAAAGCCTGCACAGGTGTTATGTTTTAGGTCACCGCCAATGACCGAAGCTATCTACTCGGCGCGGACGCGCTCCCAACGTCACCGCAATGCTCATCCAAGTGGTTGCGAACCCTGACCGAAGACTCTGCAGCAACAAGCGTTACCTGGTTTCTGAACGAATTCGTGATCCCGCCTTCAATGCATATGGTGGCGTCACTTTGCCCATTCCAGCGGATACTCTTCACCCTCAGATCTCCACCGTCCAGAACAATGATGCTGCGAGACTTTCCGTTGCGCTCAAGATGAGCCGCCAACCAGCCCCAACACCAACACAAAGCCGGCTCACGCCGGCTTTTTGCTTTCTGCGGGGGAATACGCGTCATTCGTGCGCGCAAGGACTCTGAGGGAGTCACATGGGTAACGGACGGCCTTTTCAGGCCGCCCAGTTTTCTAGCGTCAGCCCCGGAACTTTCGAAAATTCTTTCAGGTTATTGGTTACAAGAGCCGCCCCTTCTTTAAAAATCGCTTCGTGTTGTTCGGCAACAGTGATAGCCCGAATGGCGTCTACTTTGGCAATTTCTTGCTCCGAGGCTAAAGCCGGACCTACACTGCGGGCCGCAGTGCCTTGTGCTATCGGATGCGGTTACGGATATCGCGCACGGTGTAATTTTTCTGTTCGCGAGTTGGCTGCGACTTGCAACGACGGACCGTATAACGTGAGCGCAGTGGATAGATATCAAGCCCGTCCGGGTGTAGCGGTTGTGGTGCCCCAGCGTGCGGGTTGGAGGCGCCTGTGCGCTGCGTTGGTCACGCCACTCATCACGCTCGTCCGTTGGGGTGTGTTCGGTATGGCCGCGTGCAGCCCCGCCACTGCGGAAGGGCTTGCACCCCCCGGTGCGTTACCAGAGGTTGTGATCACAGCACCCTTACCAGGCAGTGACCTGCCGCTCAATGAAGTGCCGGCCAACGTGCAGCGAGTCACCGCCAGTCAATTCGGGAATGGCAAATCCAGAGATCTATCGGACGCGTTAAACCAGTACGTGGGTAGCGTCAACAGCAACGACACCCAAGCCAACCCGTTTCAGCCGGATATCAATTTTCGTGGCTTCACCGCCTCACCCATTCTCGGTACGCCGCAGGGTGTATCGGTTTTTTTGGATGGCGTGCGCGTCAATGAAGCGTTTGCCGATGCGCTCAACTGGGATCTGATTCCGGAAGTGGCGCTTGCCTCGGTCGAGGTTGTTCCCGGATCAAACCCGGTGTTTGGCCTCAATACCTTGGGTGGCGCTATTGTTCTGACCACCAAGCGCGGCTTCGATGACCCGGGTGCCGGCGCGCAAGTGCGCAGTGGATCCTTTGATCGACACGTGCTCGAGTGGGATGCCGGTGGGCATGGGGCGCGACTCGACTACTTTGTCGCCGGTACGGTGTTTGATGAGCAGGGTTGGGGTGCGCACAATCCCAGTCGTGTGCAGCAAGGGTTTGCGAAGGTCGGCTATCGCGATGCCGGCACCGATGTGACGCTGGCGCTCACCGTCGCCGACAGTCACTTGGCCGGCAACCAAACGCTGCCAAGGTCGCTGTTAGCAGATCCGACACAGGCCTACACCTGGCCTGACGTGCAACAAAACAGGATGGTGTTTTTAGATCTCAACGCCCGTCAGCGATTGAGCGAGCACTGGACGCTGTCGGGGAATCTGTATTACCGCCAGGTCCGTACCGGGGTGCGCAACAGCAATGTGAATGGTGCATTCGATCCGGCCACGCCGATCGGTGTGGGCAATGAACCGATGGGCAATGTCATCGAGCAGATCGACCAGTATCGGCCCGGTATGGCGCTGCAACTGGTGGGTCAGGGCACCCTGGGCACCTACGCAAATACGCTGATCGCAGGCGCGAGCGTCGATCAGGGGGCAACTCACTTTTGGCAGTACAACCAGTCGGCCGGCAGTTCGCGGGATACGACGTCCAGCGCGCCGACGGTACTGGCGACTGCATTGCAGGCGACCAATCGATCGATCGGTCTTTATGGCGCGGATACGTTGGCGCTCACGGAACGATGGTTTCTGAACGCGGCCGTGCGCTTCAACGATGCGCAGGTCACCTTGGAGGATCGGCATGGCACGACCCTCAATGGACAGCATGCGTTTGCGCGTTTCAATCCGGCGCTGGGGCTCACGTTTAATCCCACCCGTTCGTTGACGTTCTACGGGCGTATTGAGCAAGGCTCGCGGGTACCGACGCCGGTGGAGTTGAGTTGCGCGGATCCGAATGCGCCGTGCAGCCTGCCGAACGCGTTTTCAGGGGATCCGCCACTGCAGTCGGTGATCGCAAAAACCGCGGAACTGGGCGCGCGTGGGGCGCTCGGTGCTTACAGTACGTTCACCGCGTCGATCTTCAGAACGGCGCTCGATAATGATATTCAGTTCATCTCCAGTGGCGGCATCGGCACGGGGTATTTCCAGAATGTCGGCCGAACGCGCCGCCAAGGGGTTGAACTGGGCGCGGAGACCAAAACAGGCCCGTTCGCGCTGAGCGCGCACTACACCTATCTGGAGGCGACGTTCCAGACGCCCCTCGTCCTGATGAGTGTGGATAATTCAGCGGCCACCGGAATTCGATGCGCGACGTGTCTGGAAATCCAAGTCCAACCGGGCGATCAGATTCCAGGGATGGCGCGTCACCTGTTCAAAGCGCGGGCGCAGTACGAGGGTGCCCATCTGGGTGGGGGGCTAACGATCCTCGGGCAGTCCGGTCAGTTCGCCCGGGGTGATGAAAATAATCAGGACCGTAATGGGGCGCTGCCGGGGCACCTGCTCGTACATCTTGACGCGTATTACGCGTGGGACGCGCGTTGGCGTCTGTCGGCGCGCATCGACAACGTGTTCGATCGCCGTTACTACACCTTTGCGACCTTAAGTGAAAATGTCTTCACCGCGCCAGGCAACAGCTTCGACGCAAGTGCGATGCGTTGGCGCTCCGAGCAGTTCCGCAGCGTCGGTGCGCCGCGAGGGGTCTGGTTGGGGGTGGCGTACCGGGTCGGTGGCCCGGAGCGGGTGCCGTAGCGCGCGCTGCGATGGGCGGCAGCCCCCCGGAAACCGTGTCTGGCGGGGGGCGAATGCGGTAGAGTACGGCGGTGGGCGAGGCGCGCAACGAAACCGGTTCAGGCATCCTGCGATGCCAGTCCAGGGGCCTGTTGCGCCGGCGTCTGACCGGTCCGGCGGTATCCGGTCAAGTTCGTTCAATGGTGGCCCGCGCCGGTCCTCCGCGACGACTAGCCGCAAACCCCGCCAGGCCCGGAAGGGAGCAACGGTAGCGGTGCGGTCGGGTGCCGGAGGGTGCCGGCGCGGGTCGCCTCCATCACGCATCACGGGGCCGTCCGTTTGAGTTACCTCGTTCTGGCTCGTAAATGGCGGCCCAAGGTCTTCGGCGAACTCGCCGGCCAAGATCATGTGGTGCGCGCGCTGTCCAATGCACTCGATTCCGGGCGTGTCCACCACGCGTTTTTGTTCACCGGCACCCGTGGGGTTGGCAAGACCACGATCGCGCGTTTGCTGGCCAAAGCACTCAACTGCGATACCGGAGTGAGCGCGCAGCCTTGCGGTATCTGCGCGGCTTGTCGTGAAATCGATGAGGGACGCTTCGTGGATCTGATCGAGGTCGACGCGGCGTCGCGCACCAAGGTCGAGGACACCCGCGAGATGCTCGAGAACGTGCAGTACGCGCCGTCGCGCGGCCGCTACAAGGTGTACCTCATCGACGAGGTGCACATGCTCTCCGGGCATTCGTTCAATGCGTTTTTGAAGACGCTGGAAGAGCCCCCGCCGCACGTGAAGTTTTTGCTGGCGACCACCGATCCGCAGAAGTTGCCGATTACGGTGGTCTCGCGCTGCCTGCAGTTCCACCTCAAGCGTTTGCCCATCGGTCTGATCACCGATCGGCTGGCGCATATCTTGCATGCTGAAGGCATCGAGACCGAGCCGAGTGCGCTGCCGCTGATCGCCCGTGCGGCGGACGGCAGCATGCGTGACGGCTTGTCGCTGCTCGATCAGGCCTTGGTCTTCGGTGCCGGACGCATTGGTGAGGCCGACGTCCGTTCCATGTTGGGGACGATCGATCGCACGCACGTGGCCCGTCTGGTCGATAGTCTAGTGGCTGGCGATGCCGTCTCTATGCTCGAGACGATCCGCGCACTGGATGAGCAAGCGCCCGATTACGACCGCGTCCTGACAGAGTTGTCCGGGCTGCTGCAACGGGTTGCCCTAGAGCAGTTTGTGCCCGGTTCCGCCACTGAGTCTGGGCACGATCCAGAAGTGGTCGCGCGATTGGCCGGACAACTGGCGGCGGACGAGATCCAGCTGTACTACCAGATGGCGATCATGGGTCGCCGCGACCTGCCGCTGGCGCCGGATCCGCGTGCCGGATTTGAGATGGCCCTGCTGCGGATGCTGGCTTTCCGGCCCGTGGCGCCCGGGAGCGAGCCGACGCGCGCCACGGCCCCGGCAGCCGCACCCACGCGCCCGGTCGCGGTGCCGCGGCCCGCACCGGTGGTGGGTGGTAGTAAGGTGCACTCGGTCACGACGGTATTGCCGACTTCCCTCGAGGGCTGGCTGGCGTTGTTGCCTGGATTGGAGCTGGGCGGCGCGGCCCACCAACTGGCCGCGAACTGCACTTGGTTGGGGTTACAGGGTAGCGTCGTTCGCTTGCGCTTGGAGCCCGGCAAGGAAGGCTTGCACACCGCGCAGATGGAAGAACGTATGCAACAGGCGCTGCAACGACGTTTTGGTGCGGCGACCGGGTTGTCGATCGAACACGGGGTTGCCGGTGCTGAAGCGCCGTCCGATACGCTCGCACAGCGCGAGGCCCGTGCAGCAGCCCAAGCGCTGGCTGCAGCGCGTGCAGCCTTGGATGCGGATCCAAAAGTGATGGAGCTCGGCGAACGCTTTGGTGCGCGCGTGGCTGCGGATACGATTCAACCCAATCGTTAAGTATTTTTCAGAAAGAGGACGGATCGATGCGCGGTGGAATGGGAAATATGATGCGCCAGGCGCAGCAGATGCAGGCCAACTTGCAGAAGGCGCAGGCGGAACTCGCGGCGATGACCGTGACGGGCGAGGCCGGTGGCGGTGCCGTGAAGGTGCTCATGAATGGCAAGCACGAAGTGAGCCGTATCACCATCGATCCCACCGTGGCGGGGGATGACCGGGAACTGCTAGAAGACCTGTGTACGGCGGCAGTGAATGATGCGGTGCGCAAGATCGAGGCGGCCTCACAGCAGCGCATGTCCGGGGTCATGGGAGGCATGAACTTGCCGCCGGGCTTCAAACTGCCACTCTGACGCCGTGCAGTACTCTCCCGCGCTCGCGCACCTGATTACGGCCTTGCGCCGGCTTCCGGGGGTTGGGCAAAAGACGGCCCAACGCATGGCGTTTCATCTGCTCGAAAAAGATCGCGCCGGTGCGACAGAGTTGGGTCGTGCGCTCGGGGCCGCGGTGGCGACGATCGGGCAGTGCAAGCGCTGCCGCATGCTGTCGGACGCGGATTGGTGCCCGATTTGTGTAGCACCGGGGCGCGACGTGGCGTCACTGTGCGTGGTCGAGATGCCCGCCGACGTGGTGGCGGTTGAGCAGTCCGGCAGTTTCCGCGGCCGCTATTTTGTCCTCATGGGCCATCTCTCGCCGCTGGATGGCGTGGGGCCAGAGGAACTGGGCGCACAGCAGTTTGAGGCCATTCTGCTCGAAGGCGTGGTGCGCGAAGTGGTGCTGGCGACCAACCCAACTGTCGAGGGGGATGCGACGGCGCACTTTCTGGCGGAACTGTCCGCGCGGCATGGTGTCCGCGCCAGCCGTATCGCACACGGCGTACCGGTCGGCGGCGAGCTGGAGTACGTGGATGGCGGCACGCTCGCGCATGCCTTCGCCGGGCGATTGCCGATGCGCTGATCCTTGCCGCAGCGGTCGCGCAGGAGTTTTGCAGTGCTTGGGTTTTGCATCGTTGCCAAGCCCAGCGCCTCTAGACAACGAGTTTCGCTTACCGCAGTCGCGGCGGCCTGCGCGCTGGGAAGCGCTCTTCGAATTCTTTGGCCAATTGATACAGATGCCGGTAACTGGCGTAACGGCGCTGCGATAGCGTGCCGGCGTCCGCCGCCGCGCGTGCGGCGCAGCCGGGCTCCGTTAAATGCCGGCAATCCTGAAACCGACAGCTGGCCGCCAACGCGTGGATTTCGCGGAAGCCCGAACCGACGGCCGCCGGTACTGGCAGGGGCGGGGCAAAGTCGCGTACGCCGGGTGAATCAATCAGGCGCCCGTTGCCTGGCAACTCATGCATCGCGGCATGGGTGGTGGTGTGCCGGCCTTCTTCGGAGGCAGCTGAGATTTCCTGCGTGACCGCGCGCGCGTGCGGGACCAAGGCGTTCAGGAGACTGGATTTGCCAGTACCCGATTGGCCGACCAAGACCGAGGTGGCATTCTCCAGCGCGGCGGCGAGGGCCTCGACGCCCGGGGCGCCGTGGGCCGATACACGCACGACCGGGTAACCGATCGCTGCATAGTTCAATAGTTGACGCTCGTCATCGGCACTGACGCCCAGATCGCACTTGTTGAAAGCGATGGCGGCGGAAAGACCCGCCCATTCAGCGCCGGCCAGATAGCGATCAATCACCTGCCAATCTGGTGCGGGTTTGGCGGCGGCGACGGCGATCAGGCGGTTGAGATTCGAGACCACGGTTTCGGCTCGACCATTCATCGACAGACGTTCGAGGACGTGATGCCGCGGTAAGACCGCATAGACCAGGCCGCCCTCCGGCCCATCCGGGGCCCATTCGACCTCATCACCGCACACCACCTGTAGTTTGCGGCCATGCAGTCGACACGGTACGCGCCGCCCGTCATGGTCTTGCACCTCGACG
>CAIVRI010000086.1 GCA_903908265.1 uncultured Pseudomonadota bacterium | reverse complement strand
TCGCTTGATCGGCGGCGGCAGTGCCACCACGGCCTCGCTCAAGGGCGGCACGGGTGCCGATACCTTCGTCGGCGGCGCGGGCAAGGACACCATGTCGGTGGGTAGCGGTTCGAACTTGTTCGAGTTCTTCAAGTCCAATCAGTCGCAGTTTGGCGGCGGCGCGGGCGGCACCCACGTGATTCAGGGCTTGAATAGCGCGGGTGGCGGCGGCAGCTTGTACATTGAAGGCTATACGCTGGCGCAGTTGAACTCTGGCGGTAATACGCTGGTCGTCTCGGGCGGCAATACCATCATCACCTTGGCCGACAAGACCTCCATCACCTTGGTTGGCGTCACCAACCTGTCGAGCAGCAGTATCACCACCACGCCGATCTAACGCGCTGGCGGGTGGGTGCGTCCAGAAGGCCCGGGCACGACAGTGCCCGGGCCAGGCCTTAGGGGTACCGTACGCACGCGTCTGGCAGGTCCATCCTGCGCAAGAGGCGCCTGCCGTCGTGCCGCGATTCGCCGCGCCCGCGGCGTGCGACCTGGACGACCGACGCAATGCAGTCTGCCGTCACAGTCACTACGCAGACGGGCAGACGGGCAGACCGAGGCGCTGCGCGACGGGCCGGTAGCGCGCGTGCGGCCCTAGGCAAACACCTCGGCTTCGAGCAACGACACACCCGCCGCGTCCTTCGCAGCCAGCGTCGGTGCCTGCGTGAGCGGCCACTGCACCGCGACGGTGGGATCATCCCAGCGCACGCTGCGCTCAAATGCGGGATACCAGTAGTCGGTGGTTTTATACAGAAACTCCGCCGCATCACTGGTCACCAAAAAGCCGTGACCAAAGCCCGGCGGCACCCACAGTTGGCGCTTGTTGTCCGCACTCAAGGTCACGCCCACCCAGCGACCGAAGTGCGGTGAGGACCGGCGCAGGTCCACGGCCACATCAAACACCGCACCCTCGGTGACGCGGACCAGCTTCCCTTGCGAGTGCTGGATTTGATAATGCAGCCCGCGCAGGACGCCCCGCGCGGAGCGGCTGTGGTTGTCTTGCACGAACGTCACCGCGAGCCCCGTGGCGGCCTGAAATTCGTTCGCGTTGAAGCTCTCAAAGAAAAAACCGCGCGCATCCCCGAACACTTTCGGCTCTAGGATCAATACGCCGGGCAACGACGTCGGTGTGACGGTCAAGGGCATCGGCGTCAGGCCTCCAACAACTGCAGCAAGTACTGGCCGTAGGCATTCTTCGTCAGGGGCCGGGCCAATGCGCGCACCTGCTCGGCATCAATCCAGCGCTGCTGATAGGCAATTTCCTCCGGACACGCCACCATCAGCCCTTGGCGGCGTTGCAAGGTTGCAATAAAGCTCGCCGCATCCAAAAGACTGTCATGCGTGCCGGTGTCGAGCCAGGCAAAACCGCGCCCCATGATCTCCACGTGCAGTGCGGCGCGCTCCAGATACAGGCGATTGAGGTCCGTGATCTCCAACTCGCCGCGCGCGGAGGGCGTTAAGTTGGCGGCAAGCTCACAGACGTTCTCGTCGTAAAAATACAGACCGGTCACCGCGTAATGCGAGCGCGGTTTGGGCGGTTTCTCCTCGAGACTGATGGCCCGCATGTGGGCATCAAACTCGACCACGCCATAGCGCTCCGGATCGTGCACCCGGTAAGCGAACACCGTGGCGCCTTGCGTGTTTTGATCGGCGCGCACCAATTGGTGCACCAAGTCGTGGCCATAAAAGAGGTTGTCGCCCAAAATCAGCGCGCTCGGTTCGCCGGCGATGAAGTCCCGACCGATCAGGAAGGCTTGCGCCAACCCATCCGGGGACGGTTGTACGGCATACGCAATTTTCATGCCCCACTGCGAGCCATCGCCGAGTAGTTCGGCAAAGCGCGGCGTGTCGTGCGGGGTCGAAATGATCAACACCTCGCGCAATCCGGCCAGCATGAGCGTACTCAACGGATAATAAATCATCGGTTTGTCGTACACCGGCATCAACTGCTTGGACACCGCTTGGGTGACCGGATACAACCGCGTACCCGAGCCGCCCGCGAGAATAATGCCCTTACGCATCGGCGTTTCCTTCAAAAAGTTGCTGTAGCACGGCGTCTACGCCGTCCTGCCACGGAGGCAATGTCAGACCGAGAGTGGCCGTCAGCTTCTCGCTATGCAAGCGCGAGTTCGCCGGCCGCGGTGCCGGCAAGGGATACTCGGCCGTGGTGATGGGCGCTACCTGATCGACGCCGCAACGCAAGACTCGTCCGGCCCGCTGCGCTTGGCCGATCACGTAGCGGGCATAGTCAAACCACGTCGTCGCCCCACGGGGCACGACATGATAAAGACCGCTCGCAACACCCGTCGCCGCGTGTGGCAACAGCGCCTGGGTGACGGCCGCCAATAAGGCCGTCGACGTCGGTACCCCGTGTTGATCGGCCACGATCCGCAAGGTGTCGCGCTCTGCGGCCAGACGCAGAATCGTTTTGGCGAAATTGCCGCCGTGCGCGCCGACCACCCAACTGGTGCGCAAAATCAGGTGCCGCGCGCCACTGGCGGCAACGGCCTGTTCGCCCGCCCACTTGGACGCGCCGTAGACGCTTTGGGGGTTGCAGCGGTCCGTCTCCTGGTACGGGCGTGCGAGCGTGCCGTCAAACACATAATCGGTCGAGTAATGGACCAATAGCGCATCGATTTTTAAAGCTTCTTCGGCCAGCACCTGCGGCGCGGTCGCATTGATCGCATAGGCGGCTGTGACCTCCGTCTGGGCCTTGTCTACCGCCGTGTAGGCGGCAGGGTTGACGATGACGGTGGGTCGGATGGCAGCGACCACCCGGCGAATGGCGTCGGCATCCGCGAGATCCAACTGGGACCGGTCTAGGCCGATGACCTCCCCCGCCGACGCCAACTGGCGCCGCAACTCGGCACCGAGTTGCCCGTGCGTGCCCGTGAGCAGCACTCTCATGGCGGGCGGTCCTGGTCTGCATACTGCAGGCCGATCCAATGGCGATAGGCGCCGCTGGTCACGTTCTGCACCCAGCCTTGGTGGGCCAAGTACCACTGCACGGTTTTCTCAAGGCCTGTTTCAAAGGTCTCGGCGGGCACCCAACCTAATTCTGCGCGGATTTTCGCGGCATCGATCGCGTAGCGCCGGTCATGTCCTGGTCGGTCGGTGACGAAGACCATTTGCGTCCGGTAGGACACCCCATCGGCTCGCGGCTGCAGGCGATCGAGGGTATCGCACAGCGTATGAATGGTATCGAGATTGGTTTTTTCCTGGTTGCCGCCGATGTTGTACACCTCCCCAACCCGGCCGGCGGCCAACACCCGCCGAATGGCGCTGCAGTGGTCTTTGACGTAGAGCCAGTCACGCACCTGCAAGCCGTCACCGTAGATCGGCAAGGGCTTCCCGGCCAGTGCGTTGTGGATGCACAACGGAATCAGTTTCTCGGGAAAATGATACGGGCCGTAGTTATTGGAACAGTTGGTCGTGAGTACCGGCAAGCCGTAGGTGTGGTGATAGGCCCGCACCAGATGATCGCTGGCGGCCTTACTGGCCGAATAGGGACTATTGGGCGCAACGGCATGCGTCTCGGTAAAGGCCGGATCGGTGGCGCCTAGGGAGCCGTATACCTCATCGGTGGAGACATGCAAAAACCGGAATGCCGCCTTGCGCTCCGCATCCAACGCGTGCCAGTAGGCCCGGACGGATTCGAGCAGACGAAAGGTGCCGACCACATTGGTTTCTATAAACGCGGCCGGTGCATGGATCGAGCGATCCACGTGCGACTCGGCCGCAAAATTAACCACCGCGCGGATCGCGTGGGTGCGCAATAGCGCCGCCACGCTGGCATCGCCAATATCGCCCTGCACAAAGAAGTGGCGCGCCGTCTGCCCGGCGAGGGAGGCCAGATTTTGCAGATTCCCGGCGTAGGTCAGGGCATCGAGATTGACCAGGCCTTCCTCGTGCTCTGCCAACCAATCCAGGACAAAATTACTGCCGATAAAGCCAGCGCCACCGGTCACCAGTATCAATGCATCTCTCCTCGTGCCGCCCGCGCGACGTAGTCCGGCATTCTACTGGGGCAGGGACTGCGTTCCAGCGCCGGTGGTACGGAATTTCAGCGATCCGCGGTACGTTAGCTGAGTTCGTATGGGCAGAGTGTGACCGACTGTGCAAACGGGGTGGGCTTTCTGATCCTTGGTGGCTGCGCTCATCCAACCCTGCACGTGCCTACGGGCAGGGGTAACGCCGACGCGCTGTCACCCCTGTGTTGCTCTCGTCCGGGCGACGCGAGACGGCGCGCAGCGCCTGCTCTGTCCAATCCCTCTGTTATCTACGCGGGTGCATCGGCATCGTCCGCGTAGCCGCGTAGCGTAGAGCGGGAAACGGGAGGCGACCGATAGCTAGACGCCGGGGGCGTCGGATGCGGGGGTTACCTGGCCCCGCCCAAGTGCGCTTTTTCGCGATCTGAAAAAAAGTGCAGCCACGCCTGTGTAGGTGCGTCTATCCGGCGTTGCGCCTACTCCTGCGCACGCGACCGCGCTGCCGTGCCATCGCCGGATCGGGAGGACAGCCCCGAATCAGTGCGTCCCGTAGAGTCCGTCGAGAACCTGTCGCAGTCGCGGCAGGACGTCGACCTCGCTGCCGTCGTCGTCCTTCAGATAGCCTAGGTACACCGCGACCACATCGCGATCAGGATTGATCAGTAACCCCTGCCCGGCCCAGCCGCCTTTGTAGATATCGTTGTTGGTGTAAATCCGATCCCACTGATAGACGTTGTATTTGACATCCTGCAACGCTTGCCGATCTGCTGCGTAGCGGGCGTTCTGTAACAACGACGGCCGGCCACCCTTTTTTAAAAGGTCTAAGTAGCGCGTGGAAATGATCCGCTCGCTCGAGACCACACGACGACTCGGTGTGAACAACAGACCAAAGCGCGCCATGTCGCGCGCTTTGGCCATAAAGCCGCCGCTGGTGAGCGCGACACCGTGACGCGCGGCCAGGAACGACGCGTCCCCCTCCGCGCCCATTTTGCGCCAGAACTCTTGGGTCACGGCATCCTGAAAGGGCATCCCCATGACGCGCTCGACAAGCCAACTCAGCACAAAAGTGTTAACGCCGCTGTAATCGAAGCCCACGCCCTGCGCGGCCCAGTGGCCCGCATGCAAGGTGCTTAAAAACGCATAAGGGGTATCCGCGGACGTCGCCGAGCGCACCGCATCGCCCATCGATGCCTCGAACTCGTAATAACAGCTACCGCGCTGGTAGGTGCCGTCGGAGCAATCCACCCCAGAGGCCATGTCGAGCACATTGCGCACCGTGATGCCGTCGAAATCCGAGCCCCGCAGTTCCGGCAGGTAAAAATCAACGGGCTTGCTGACGTCCACCAACCCTCGATCTTCCAGAATCGCGATCAGCGAGCTGGTAAAAACCTTGGACACTGACCACCAAATCGGCTTCTCGTAAGGCTGCATGCGCGCGTAATGCTCGAACACGATCTTGCCCTGCGCAAGAATCACGACCGCCATGTTGGTGCTTTGATCGCTGTCCAGAAAATCGGTGAAACGCATTTTCCCGCGCGGCGTGTCGACGAGAAAATGCGCGATGTCCGCGCGCAAGGCGGACGCAAGCGGCCGCACCGGGCCGTCCCTATACACGGGCACACTCGGATAGAGCTCGCCCAGGTGCTTGTTGTTCCAAGCCATATCCGTCCCGGTCGCCTTCCACCAGACCTCTTGCTCCGGCGCGGGCACGCGGTGCTGCTGGCGCAAGTTCTGCTCGACCGTGGCGGCGGGCACAAAAGGCGCCGCGAGCACCGGACCGGCCAGGAGGGCACCGAGCGACACGGCGGCGAGCGCAAGTCCGGTTGTCCCTACCATCGCCCTCTCCTGCGTTAGCGCAAAACAAAGCCCCCTTGCTGGCGCAGAACCCCACTGCGGCGGCAGCCTGGCCTCCCCTGCGGAAAGATCGCACCGGGGGTGTCGATCCGCTGATTGTACGGCGTTCTTTGCCCACCAAGGCAAGACGGGGTCTGCAGCACGGCCCGCGCAATCACAGGGGCGCATTCGAGACGATTTACTGTTCGAGCGCCCCACCCTGGGTGGGGCGCGGGCGCCTAGCGTACCCAGAGCAAGGCGCCCGCCCCTAGTCTAAGTTTGCTTCTTTGCCGAACCGGTAATTGAGCCGTAGCCCGATAACGCGCGGCTCGTTGGTGGTCTGGCGCAAGTCGAAGTTCCCGGTGTTGCTGTAGAGAATCGCGTTCTTGTCAGCCAGATTTCGAATATACATTTCAGCGAGCCAGCGGCCGCCCTCGGGGTTGATGCCGACGCGCACGTTCATTAATGAGTAGCCAGGCTGGTCGATACGGCCATAACCGTTCGAGCCCGCTACGTGCAGGTCATTCCACATGTCACCCTTGTGGGCCATATCGAACTGCAGGTAGCCATTCAAATGCGCAGTCAGCGGGTGTTGATAGCGGACATTCATGCTGTAACTGAAGTACGGCACGAACGGCAGTCGTTCGCCCACGTTGCCTTGGAAGGTCGCATAGGGGCTAGAGGTCAGGTGCGAGTCGGTATAACTGCCCGACGCTTGCAGGGACCAGCGTTCATTGGGTTTGTATTCAATATTCGACTCGGCGCCATAGACTTTTGCATCACCCACATTGACGTTAAAGCTGCTTGGAGCGCAGATATCCACGTCATAAATCAGTGTCTGCAGATCTTTCCACCGCATCAAATAAGCGGCGCCATTGAATAGAAAATGCCCATCTTGACTGGTGGATTTCCAGCCGAGCTCAAAGTTATTGAGTGTGTCGGGCACGTACCCATGGGGCACCCCATTCGCATAACACGAGTCCGGGTAGCCCGAATTGGCTCCGCCGTCGCGGAACCCCTGTGCGAAATCACCGTACACCAAGAGGTGTTCGCTGACCTTGTAGTTCAACCCCACCTTGCCATTGACCTTATGGGATGTCCCCTCCGATAGCGAGGTGGTGGTTGGTGCATACGCAAACTGACCGTAGGGACTGCTATAGCGAGACGCAGCCTGGAAGTGGACCAAACCGGCTTCCACATTGAGCCGATCGGTCAGGTCATAACTGATATTTGCGAACTCGGTGGTTTGCAGATAATCCGAACGGGTGCGATAGGCGTACGACACGTGCGGTGGCAGCGAGGACGCTGTGGTGCCATAGAGCGCCGTGTAATATTGAAACGCAGCGCCATCGGTCTGCAAATTCGGGCTAAAAAAGGTGCTGCCCGAATCCTTGTCGCGGGTTTTCTCCCAGTACAAACCGGCCAACCAATGGAACCGACCGCCCGGCTTCGATGCGAGGCGCAATTCATTGGACCACCGTTCCGGATTGCTGTGGTACTCATAAAACTGCGTCGGCACTCCACAGCCCGTATAGGGCGCTGGGTTGCCATCGACGGGCGCGCCGTACACCGGATCACTCGTACAGCTGAACGCTTCACGCACGCCGCCGCTGTAGTTCTGCATGTACTCCGAGTATTCGTTGTTCTGGCGGGTCGGCAAAGACCAGTAGGTGCTCGCGTAGACCAGATCGCCGATACCGACATCCCCGTCGACATGAAAATCGAGCATTTTGGCTTCACGCAGATGCGACTCGGGACCGAAGCGGGAGACCGTGCGGGCACCATAATGGGTGAGGTCCTCATCCCACGCGCCCTGGGTTGCCTGACGTTGGTACGTCAAGGACAGCGTTGCACTCCATGCCTCGCTCGCCACACCGCGCAGGGCCACGCGTCCCCCTTCGACATGCTCCGTATTGTAGTTGCGTCTTGCCCACGCTGCATTGTCAGAAACCGTGCCATTGGCCCACTGTCGGGTGCTCAAACGGTTATTGATAAAGCCGCCATGATTATCACTAAAGGCCGAGACGCGCAGACCTACGCGGCCTTCAATGAGAGGCATATTGAGGAAGCCCTCATAAGTTGCATTGTTCGTGCCACCGCTGATGAGGCCGCCATCCAGGTCGATGCCGGCGCTGAATGCATTCACGTCCGGACGATTCGTGACGTAGCGTATAGCACCGGACATGGATCCAGCGCCAAAGGTCGTTCCTTGCGGACCGTTTAATACCTCAATTTGCGCGATGTCATACAGGTGCAGATCGGGCTGTGTGCCAAACCAACTGGTAGACATATCATCCACGAAGAAACCCGTCGCCGAACTATTCGCATAATTGGGATTGCTGCCGTCCGAGACGCCGCGCATAACGAACAGTTGGGTACCCGGGCCGACACTGATAAAAGAAATCGACGGCACGCGCGCGGCATAGTCATCGAACTGGGCAATGCCCAGATTTTGGATATCCCGCTTTGTAAAAACGTCGATGCTGACGGGCACCGACTGCAAGTTTTCCTCGCGCTTACGCGCGGTCACTACGACTTCTTCCAGCGTGCTGTTGGACAGTTCGGCACCCGAGGCCCAAACCCCACTCGCGGGCATCGCCAGCGCTAGCACCGAACTCACCGCTACACGGAGGGGCGATCGCGCCAGAATTTTGGGTGCGATAGCGCGCTGCACTGGCTTGGTTCTTTTCATGCGAAATACTCTACGCCGCTGCACGACTCACGTTTCAAACCGGCAACGCACCCGATCATGTGCCCGTGCGCCCCACCCGTCAATCATAGTCTACCGTCATAGAGCGGCCATTGGAGGGCGTTCTCATTCGTAGTCCTTGCAGCGATCCAGCGCGTCGCCGAGCGCCACGCGCAGCGGCTCGAGGGCCCCATCGAAATGACGCCAGTACCCGCGACTGCTGGTATAGAGGGGCTGGCGGACCTGTTCGGCGCTGGGCGTGCGTACGGAACGCCGAGTTTCGTGAAAGCGCAGACAGGCGGGCTCGAATTGCAGTTTGCAGTGCGCTAACAAGCGACGAATCTGCACCTCTGGATCGGCAAGCAGCGCCTCGTATTGCACCGTCAGCACCTTGCCGGGCAATACCGCGGACCAGTGATCCATTAAGTCCAAATACGTCCGATAATAGCGACCGAGATCACTGAGGTCGTAGGTGAAGGTTTGTCCTTGCGCAAAGTGCTGTTTAAACGCACTCAAACAGCAGTCCAGCGGGTGCCGGCGCGCATCAATCACCATTGCGTTGGGCAATAGGCGATGGATAAGACCGATATGGCTGAAGTTATTGGGCAACTTATCGATGAAATGGGGTCGCTGGGTGCGTAGTGGCGCAACCTCCTCCAGATAACGGGCGCCTAAGGCACTCAAGCGTTCGGCCGGCAGGGTCAGGAGCGTGTGCGGATACCCCGTGCGACCGGGCCCGAGCGGCTCCAAATCCCGCACGATATTGGGAATATTCGGTAGTTCCATCGTGCCTTCCACCGCGCTATGGCTGGCAAGGATTTGCTCGAGCAGGGTCGATCCTGCGCGCGGCAGCCCGACAATAAAAATAGGCGCGGCGCTCATAGCGCCACTCGGCGGCGCCGCCGCGAAATAATCGGCGCTGAAAAACGCACGAATCGCTGCGCTGCGCGCCGCAAAGGCGTCTATGTCGAAGGGCGCATCACGGCGGCGCCGCGCGTTCCCCGCGGCGTAGTGGGTGAAGGATTCTGTATAGCGTTGGCGTTGTTCAAAAGCTTTTCCCAGTGCGAAATGCCACTGCGCCTCACTAGCGGCTGCACGCTTTGGATCCGCCAAGTGCCCCTGCAGATCCAGCACTTCTGCGTCGCTAAAACGGTAGTTCTTCAGATCCGCGAGACTCCAGTAGGCTTCCGCATGGCCGGGTACGAGCGCCAGTGCTGCTTTGTATGCCGCTTCGCTCTGCGCGCGGCGACCCAGGGTTTTCTGCACGTGCCCTAGCGACGTATGCAGTTGCACTTCGTCGGGCTGGAGACGCACCGCTTGCAGGTAGGCTGCCAGCGCCTCTTCTTGGCGCATCAAACGCGCAGCGACGGCAGCGGTAGCGATCCAGCTCTGTGGATTCTCCGGCTCGATCCGACACAGGTACTGCGCGGCGGCGGTTGCTTGCGGCAGACGACCAAGCGCTAATAGCGTAGGGCCAAGGCCCCGCCACGCCAACGGCAAATGCGGGGACTGGCACAGCGCGTGGCGTAGCAATCGTTCGGCGTCGGTGGGCACGTCGGCGGCGAGCGAGAGCGCGGCCAGGCCGCACAATGCCCAAACCTGTGCCGGATTCTTTTGCAACACGTGGCGGAATAGAGCCTCTGCGCCGCGCCGATCATCGGCCTGTAGCGCACGCGTGGCCGCCGCAATGTGCGCCCGGTCCGGATCGCAGTGACGGGCGCGCTCGAAGGCCGTACGTGCATCGTCATATTGGTGCAGATCAACCAGCAGATCGCCGTAGGCGAGCCAAGCGCCCTCGTGATGCGGCTGCGTGTCGAGTACCTGCCGCACGCGGGTGCGCGCGTCCTCCAGTCGGCCAGCGGCACGGTAGGCGCGGGCTAAATCGACCGCCGCCTGTGGCCCCGCGGATGCATGGCCGACTACCGCCTCGAGCAGTTGTGCGCTCTCCAGCGGCCGACCTTGGTCGAGCAACGCGACGGCGAGTAAGCCTTGCACACGCAGGTCCTCTGGTGCGGACGCCAGCATGGCGCGCAGCGCCTGTTCGGCGGTACGCGCGCGCCCAGAGCGCAGGGCGAACTGCGCGGCGCGCAACGCGCTGGCCCCAGTGGTGTTCGTGTTCGATCCGTGCATAAGGTGCGTCGGCATTGCGGTGGGCGGCAGGGCAAAAACGGGCTGCTGAGCGCGCGATACGGCGGCATCGGCCAACACAGCCCCCATCTTGCTGCACACCGGCGCGGTCTCACCGCTGGACGCTAGCACGCGCGGGGTCTACCGGCAATTTGGCTTCTTTGCCGAGCGCGGCAGGAGCCGCGTGCAACTCTTCGCATTTGCTATGATTGCGCGCCAGTGGGTGCGGCTACACGCGAGGCGGCGACGCATGAATAAGATTTACCCTTCGGCTGCGGCCGCCTTACAGGGTCTGATCCAGGACGGCCAGTTGCTGGCCGTCGGCGGTTTCGGTTTGTGCGGCATCCCAGAGGCGCTGATCGACGCCCTGCACGCTACCGGCGCGCGAAATTTGACCGTCATTTCCAACAACGCAGGCGTCGATGGCCTAGGCCTCGGCAAGTTGTTAGCCTCCCGCCAGATCCAGCGCATGATCTCCTCCTACGTGGGTGAGAACAAAGAATTTGAGCGCCAATATCTGGCGGGCGAACTGGAACTGGAATTTACCCCCCAGGGCACCCTTGCGGAAAAGTTGCGCGCCGGCGGCGCCGGCATCCCGGCCTTCTACACGCAAACGGGAGTCGGCACGATCGTGGCCGAGGGCAAGGAATTGCGCGAATTCCATGGCAAAACGTATGTCCTGGAGCAGGCACTCCATCCGGCCGTCGCGCTGATCAAGGCGCATGTAGCCGACCGCAGTGGCAATCTGCGCTTCCGCTTGACGTCGCGCAATTTCAACCCGGCTGCCGCCACCGCCGGCAAGGTCTGCGTCGTCGAGGTTGAAAAAATCGTCGAGAATGGCGAGATCGCACCGGATGACGTCCATCTGCCTGGCATCTATGTGCATCGCATCGTCGTCAACGCCCATCCGGCCAAGCATATTGAGAAGCGCACGGTGACCGTGCGCGCGGGAGTCTGAAATGGCCTGGACACAAGAACAGATGGCCGCCCGGGCAGCGTTGGAACTGCAGGACGGCTACTACGTCAATTTGGGTATTGGCATCCCGACACTGGTGGCGAACTTCGTCCCCAAAGACATGGAAGTCTGGCTGCAAAGCGAAAATGGGATGTTGGGTATTGGCCCCTTCCCCACCGAAGACGCCATCGATGCGGATCTGATTAATGCCGGCAAGCAAACGGTCACGACCATTGCGGGTTCCTCGATTTTCTCAAGCGACCAAAGTTTTGCCATGATTCGTGGCGGCAAGATCAATCTGGCGATCTTGGGCGCCATGCAGGTCAGTGAAAAAGGGGACCTCGCCAATTGGATGATTCCCGGCAAGATGATCAAGGGCATGGGCGGTGCTATGGACCTGGTCGCCGGGGTCGAGCGCGTCGTCGTCGTCATGGAGCACGTGGCCCGCAAAAAGGATGGCACCACGGACAGGAAAGTGTTGCCGCAGTGCACACTGCCACTGACAGGCTTGGGGTGCGTGGATCGCATCATCACGGATTTGTGTGTGTTGGATGTCACGCCGGCCGGACTGCGGTTAGTCGAGTTGGCCCCCGACGTGTCGCTAGAGACCGTACGGGGACTCACGGGCGTGACGGTACTGTCGGACTGAACGCGCAAGTGCTACGCGCATCCGCGTAGGCGTGGGCCACGGCTACGCCGACACGCATTGGCATTCGCGGCCACGGCGCACCACCGCGATCAACGCAACGGGCTTTCATGACACCGCTCGATAACATCCTGTGGAACTGCCTCGCCGGGCCACACGCGCGCTATGCCCTCGGCACCGGAGCGGTGCGCCGCTATGCCGATGGATTTTCACCCATTGTCGGTTTTGCGGATCCCACGCAACCGGATTTCGAGGCCCTAGCGCACTGCGCAGCGATTGGCGAAGCGTTCTATTGCGATCGCTGGGTAGGTCCCTGCCCCCGCGGATGGTCCATTCTGTCGCAAGCCTTGATGTGCAAGATGGTGCATGCCGGCCCCGTGCCACCGTGCACGTCGTCATACCAACCCGTCGCATTGACCGACGCCGACGTACCGGCGGCATTGGCCCTGACTGCACTGACCAAGCCCGGCCCTTTCGGCCCGCGCACCATCGAACTGGGCGCCTATTTCGGCTGTTTCGTCGACGGTGCACTGGTCGCAATGGCCGGCGAACGCCTGCAGTATGGCGATTGGCAAGAAATTAGTGGCGTCTGCACCGCGCCGGCGCATCAGGGCCGCGGCTATGCGGCGCTTCTGGTCACCCACCTGCTGCAGCGCCAGGCGGCCCGCAACCAACGCCCCTTTTTACACGTGATGAGTGCCAATACACGCGCCCGGGCCTTGTACGCGCGACTCGGCTTCACGCACTACATGGAAACGACGGTGCGTGTGGTAGCCCGCAACGAAGACGGGAACACGAGCGCCCATTACAGGGGATGCAATCGTGTTTAATCGAGGCACAGGCGATAACCATAGCCTACCTCGTGCAGGAGTTTGGTAGGTCGATCCGCGTCCACTTCGATCTTATTACGCAACGCGCGTATATAACCGGTGAGATTAACCTGTTGCGCCCGATCGGCTTTATCCCAAAGCCCCCGACATAGCATCGGCACAGTGGCAAGCCCCCCCGCAGCAGACAGCAACGCTTCGAACAGACGCGACTCGTTCGGCGTGAACACCACCGCGGCAGGCCCTTGGCGGAAGGTTCGTTTGCTGCGATCAAACGACCACGTCGTCGATTGCGTTCTGTGGTCCACGAAGACGATCGGGGTACGCGCCAGCACCGTGCGGATCCGTCGCAGGAGTGCATGGCCGGTAAAGGGGCGTTCGAGACAGTCGGCAGCGCCAGACGCCAGCAGATCAAGCACGTCGCTTCGCGATGCACTATCAGCGAGCAGGAGCCAACGAGCCCCGTGCGTTTGGCGCAGCGCCGTTGCCCACGCCGTCGCGTTCTGCGCGGGCCCGGGAAGCGACAAAATGATCAGATCGAAGCTGCCCGCATCGCCGCGGTCCTTGACGACGTCCCAACCGACTAAAGGGTAAACCTGATAATCGGCTGCAGCCAACAGCAAGCCGTATTGGGCCGCACGCCGCGCATCCGCGTCGAGTATGAGTATCCGTTTGCTCATAACACGCCGCGCGTACAAGCGCGCGTAAAGTGCGAACCGTGCATCTGCAACCCATCGATTAGTGAAGTCATTGAATTCTAGCGCTTGAAAGCGCTTTCTTACTAGTCAAGAATTGTGAGCTTTCATGTACTGCACAACAAGGCGCGGTGCACGCCGCGGTGGGCATGCTCGGATGCACCCGTACAGGACAACGGCGCTGCCTGCTTAGTGCGCGCGCGCCCGCGTCGCGTATTGGGCGCCGAGTCGTCGACCGAGCAACGCCAGCGGTGCACCGATCAGCAGCCCGACAGCGCCGAGCATCGGCAACCCCGCGCCGACACTGACGAGCAATGCATGCAGCCAGCCCGCTGCGGTATCACACGCGCGATAGAACACGGTATCGATAACGTTCTTCGCCTTGTACTTGGACTCGGCATCCACCACCGTGTACAGGACGTCGCGACTGGGCTTGCCCAAGCCAAACTCCAGCGTGCGCATCAGCACGTTGATCCCGAGCAGTAGGCTGGCGCTGGGCCATAGGGCGAGACCGCAGAACGCCGTCGCGACGCACCCGCAGACCCACATCAACACCGCGCCGATGCCGAAGCGGCGCATCAATACCGGCGCGATCGTCCACTGCACCGCGAGGGAGAGTCCGTTCACCCACAAATCACGCTGCGCGAAGTAGGCCGTCCGCAGGGCCGTGTCCGGGTACAGCGCCGCGGCGGCCTTGGCCACCTCAATGTAGACGAACATGCCCAGCAGCGAGCCACCGGCGACCAGTAGCGCAATGCCGCGTAGGTACGGTGAGGCCGCGACCAAGCGCAGCCCCGCAAGCGCCCCGCCCCCGACGGGCTCATCAAACGCCAAGAATCCGTCAGTGGGAATCCCGCGCGTCAATAGCCAGCCCACGCCGGCAGCGAGCAGCAACAGTGCAGCCGCGCATTGCGCCAGCCCGACCGGCCCGAGACTGGCTGCAAACTGATGCGCAGCCAGGGGGCCCAGCAAACCGCCCAGGCTCCCGCCGGCAGCGATACGCGCAAAGTAGCGTGGGCTCTGGGTGTGCCGCCACAGGTCTGCCATGAAGCTCCAGAACGCTGCGACGGCGAGCAGATTAAAGACCGCGACCCAGACATAGAAGCTTTCGGCGCTCAGTCGACTGGCCGGTTCGCGGCTGAACAGCCAGGCAAAGCCGAGTACTTGGACGCAGAACGACAGATAAAGCCCGGGCACGAGTCGCCTGCGAGAGACCCGTGCGACGAGCCACCCGTACAGCGCGGCGGCGCCCGCGCTGGCAATAAAAACGACGCTCGATAGATATTTAATCGTCCCGCTACCGAGACCTGCAGCCAGTGCATCACGCACGGGCCGCAGCAAGTAATAAGCGGCGAGCAGCAGTGCGAAGTACGCAAACGACAGCGCAACCTGCGCGGTGTGCGCTCGCTGGTCCGCTGCCGACGCGGTCACGGCACCTGCTGGTCAATCACGATGCGGACGGACTTGGCGCCGGCAGACACGGCGGCTTGACCGAACAGATCGCCACTGGCCTGTTGCGGCTGCCCCGAGGCAGAAAAACGCGCCACAATCAGGAGCTGATGCGCGTCCTTGATCGTCCGGCCCGGCATCATGGCGTCCTGTTCAGAGAGGTCCAAGTCCATCGGCAGCGCTGCCGCGGACAGACGCTTAGCCGCAAACGGGGGGCCCGGCTGCGTGGGATCGCGCGCCAGCACGAACAACGGCGCGCCCGCGGGCAGTTTTGCTTTGAGCGCTGAGGACAGCTCGATATGCACGTGGATCGTCATCCCAGCGGCATTGGCTACCGGCGCGGGTGCGGCCGCGGCGCGGACCGGCGCGGCGGCCGCGGCACCCGGCGGCGAGAGCCGGTCCAACTCCGGATCCGACCCCTTGCCCACCGCTTTGTCGAGTTCACGGATGCGGTCTGCCAACATCGGCTTGATGTCGGGTGGCAGTTCCTGTCCGAGCAACGTCATCCACCGTGTGCGCGCCACCGTGAAGCTTCCTTTGGCTGCGTGTGCCATACCGCCATACCAAAGCGCTTTCTGATTGGCTGGATCCAGTTGCAAAGCGGTCTCGAACAACGCGCCGGCCTTCCCTGCGAGCGCCGACTGATCCGTGACGGTGAGCGCCTCGGCGTAAGCCACTACCGCTTCGACATTTTGGCCTTTCGATGCCGTGTAGGCATGCTCGAACGCTTGCGCGGCTTTAGGGAAATCGTTGCGTACAAAATAGCTACGGCCCAGCATCAGCCAGCCATCCACGTCGCCTGGGTTCTTGGCCAGTTTTGCCTCGAGTTTGGCGACCATTTCCTCAATGGAATGCGGCGCGCCCACCCCTGCGGCAGGCACCGCATCATTCCATGCATGGTTGCCGACCTTCCAGTACAGACCGGCCGACCCCAGCACAAAGACCAGCGCCACAGTGCCGAGTGTGATCAGCCCGAAGCGGCTACGATCACGAAATAGCGGCACTGCCAGAAATGCGAGTGCGACCGACAACATCGTCGCACCAATAACAATGAACTGATTCATGCGGACTCCTCCGAGTCATCGGCATCGATAGGTTGCCGTGCGCGGCGGATGACCGTACGCACGACCACGCCGACCGTCAGCAGCACAAATAATCCAGGCGCCGCCCACAGAAACAAGGTGCGTGCACTGAGGGGCGGATCGTAGAGGACGAAGTCGCCATAACGGGCAGTCAGAAAATCCTTGATCTGCGCTTCGGTATCGCCCCGCGCGATCATTTCACGCACTTCGCGCCGCAGATCACCCGCGAGGGAAGCATTGGAGTCCGCAATGGTTTGATTCTGGCAGACCAAACACCGCAGTTCGTTGGTGAGGTGTTCATAGCGCGCCTGCAGCGCTGGATCCGCGAAGGCCGCAGAGGGGTCGATCGCGCCGGCAGTACCCACCCAGCCGATGAGCAATGCAGTGGCAACTGCGCTAACCGGAGACTTCATCATCAGCCACCACCTTGTACAAACGGCGCAAACTTCTCAGCCCAAATAGCCTCGGTGAGCGCACCCGCAAATTTGACCAACACCTGTCCATCCGCACCCACCAAAAAGGTTTCTGGCGCGCCGTAGACGCCCCAGTCGATCGCCACGCGCCCTTCGTCATCGGCCACCGTCTCGGTGTAGGGATTGCCCAACTGACCCAGATATTGCTGTGCCTGTTGTCGGTCATCCTTCCAGTCGATACCGATAAACGGAATGCCGGCCCGTCGTGCAATCACCAGCAGCGCGGAGTGCTCCTCGCGGCACGCAGGGCACCAAGTACCCCACACGTTGATCACGTACGGATGTCCCTTGAGCACCGCCGAATCGAAGGGTCGACTCGGCTCCGTCACCGTGGGTAGCACGAAGGTGGGTGCGGCTTTACCCAACAGCGGTGACTTGATCGCGCGCGGATCCATGGTGCCGTTCTCTATCCGCACCAACGCGACGGCGAACAAGGCACCCAATAAAAGGAAAGCGATCGCGGGAGTGAAATAACGCCACATGGCTTACCCCTCCCCGGTCGCCGCAGCGGTTTCGGTGTCCGTCGGATGCACCGGCTCGACGATACCCCCCCGATAGCGGCGGTCGAGAATGGCGATCAGGCCACCGAGTGCACAGAACACGCCACCGAGCCAGATATAACGGACCAGCGGCTTGTACTGTAGGCGTAGGCTCCACTTGCCCGCGCCGAGTTCATCGCCCAAGGCGACGAACAGGTCGCGGTTCCAAGCGACATCAATGCCCGCATGCGTGGTCGGATTATTCTGGATCTTAAATTGGCGTTTTTGTGTCGTCAGTGCAGCGACGGGTGCCCCATCCCGCGTAATGGCCACCTGGGCCTCGCGTGCCAAATAGTTAGGGCCCACCACATCTTTGGACGACTCAAAGCGGAAGGTATAGCCGGCAATGGTCGCGGTATCGCCCGGGCCCATGCTGACGTCTTTTTCGATCTTGTAGGAGGCGACGCCAGAAACGCCGATCACAAACAGGCCGATCCCAAAATGGGCGACCGCCATACCCAACGCCGCACGCGGTTGCGCCTGGCGGCGTACCAGGCGCGCCAGCGGCTGCCACAAGGCCGAGGCCATCAGGAAGAAGCCCCCACCGAAGCCGATGATGGTCAAGGGGAGGCCGTAGCGGCCGTAGCAGACAAAGGCCACCAGCGCGCCGAGCACCAGACCGATTATTGCCATGAGCGCCAGCGGTCGCCCCTTGCTGGCATAGGAGGCGCGTTTCCACGTCGAGTGCATGCCAACGCCGACCAACGCCACCAACGGGAGCGTCGGCACCAAGAACACCGTGTTGAAGTACGGCGGACCCACGGAGATCTTGCCGAGGTTGAACGAGTCCATGACTAAGGGCCACAGCGTGCCCAACAGGATCAGGCCTGCGGCCGCGACCAGCAGTGCGTTATTGAGTAGCAGGAACGACTCGCGCGAGACCGGTGCGAAGCCCCCCTCGCTTTGCAGGCTTGGCGCCCGTATCGCGTACAGCGTCAACGACCCCACGATAAAGAACAGCAGCAAGCCGAGCACGAACAGGCCGCGTGACGGGTCGGCGGCAAACGAGTGCACGGAGACAAGCACCCCGGAACGCACCAAGAAGGTGCCGAGCAAACTCAGACTAAACGCAAAAATGGCCAGTAGCAGGGTCCAGTTGCGGAACAGACCGCGCTTCTCGGTCACGGCCAGCGAGTGGATCAATGCGGTGGAGGCCAACCACGGCATGAACGAGGCGTTTTCGACCGGGTCCCAGAACCACCAACCGCCCCAGCCCAGTACGTAGTAAGCCCACCAACTACCGAGCGAAATACCCAGCGTCAGACACATCCAGGCCGCTACCGTCCACGGCCGCGTCCAGCGCGACCAAGACGCGTCCATACGTCCCGACAGCATGGCCGCCACCGCAAAGGCAAAGGCCACGGAGGTGCCGACATAGCCCATATAGAGCATCGGCGGATGCGCCGCTAGGGCCGGATCCTGCAAAATCGGATTCAAGTCCGCGCCATCCAGCGGCGCCGGCAGCAAGCGCGTAAACGGACTCGAAGTGAGCGTCGTAAAGGCAAGGAAGCCCACGCCGACCAGGCCTAAAGTGCCCAGTACCCGCGTCCGAAAAACGTCCGGCAAGCCTTTGGACAAGCGCGACACCAGCAAGGCCCACGTAGAGAGGATCAGCACCCACAGCAGCAGCGAGCCCTCGTGCGCGCCCCAAACGGCGGCGATGCGATAAATCAGCGGCAACTCGTTGTTGGAGTTATGCGCCACATACTCGATCGAGTAGTCGTGCACCACAAAGCCGTAGGCCAGAACGATGAAGGCCAGCAAGACAAAGAGGAATACCGCCACCGTACTGGAGGACGTGGCCCGCATCCAGACCGCATCGTTGCGGTGGGCGCCGACGAGCCCGAACACGGATTGCAGTACGGCCAGAACGAGCGCGATGAGCAGCGCGAGTGTGCCAATTTCCGGAATCATCGCGTCACCGCGCCGGCTGGCGCCGATCCATCGGCTGGCGTGCCGTCCGGTTGACGTTTGAGAGTTTTGGCAATTTCCGGCGGCATATATTTCTCATCGTGTTTGGCGAGCACTTCATCTGCCATAAAAATACCGTCCTTCAGTTCCCCGTGCGCGATGATGCCCTGTCCCTCTCTGAACAGATCCGGCAACAGACCGGTGTATTTCACAGTGACGTCTTTGGCAAAGTCGGTAATGACGAACTGCACCTCAAGGCTACCCTGCGCGCGCACGACACTGCCCTTGCTCACCATGCCACCGACACGGATCGGCGTGCCACTGGGCGCTTTGCCCGAAGCCACTTCGCTCGGTGGATAAAAATAGTTCAAGTTCTTCTCGAATGCCTTAGAGACAAAGAGCGCAGTCAGCCCCAAGCCTGCCAAGACAGCGATCAAGGTCCAGAGTCGTTTTCGGCGAGGGGTCATTCGTTTCTCCGCGTTAAGAGGCGCTGGGTCCGGTCGATGCCGAGCGGGCCAGTGCCCGCTGCGCCGCCGCCCGCGCCACTTGGTGGGCGGCCAGAGCCGACCAGATATTCCAGATCAGGATCGCAGCAGCCAACCCATACGAGGACCACACATAGCCCGCGTAACCACCCATTGCAAAAAATGCGCTCATGTCGCCGACTCCGTGCGCCCGCGCCGTCCGGCGAGGTCCTGCAACCAATGCGCATTACGCTCACGGCGCAAGACTTCCGCCCGCACGCGCACACACGCTAAAGCCGCGTACAGAAACGTAAAACCAAAAAAGCAGAGGATCAGGGGGACGAGCATCGAGGCCGGCATCGCCGGTCCGCCGCGCCGCAAGACCGTGGAGCCCTGGTGTAAGGAGTTCCACCAGTTCACCGAAAAATGAATAATCGGCACGTTCACCACACCCACGATCGCGAGCACGGCGCTGGCCCGATCGGCCTTGCCGATATCGTCATACGCTGAGCGTAGGGCTTGATAACCCAGATAGAGGAACAACAAAATCAACTGGGAGGTCAGGCGCGCATCCCACGTCCACCACGTCCCCCACATGGGCTTGCCCCAGATGGAACCCGTGGCCAGGCACAACAACGCAAAGGAGGCGCCAATAGGCGCGGTGGCAGCCGCCAGCGCGTGCGCCAACTTGATCCGCCAGACGAGGCCGACGGCAGCGGCCACGGCCATGACGGTGTAACACATCAGTGACAGCCACGCCGCTGGCGCGTGTACATAGATAATGCGAAAGGCATCACCCTGCTGGTAATCGGCCGGGGCCCGCACCAATCCGCCGTAGATACCGGCCACGATCAGCAACGCCGCGGGAATCGCAAACCAGGGGATCAGTTGCCCCGCGATGCGGTAGCAGTGCGGCGGCGATGACAGTTTGTGAAACCAAGTCCAAGTACCCACGTGTCGTCGTCCTATTCCAAACTGATTCGAACCGCCGCCGCCGACGCGAACGGCGTCAGGGTCAGCGCCAATATGAGCAATGCGCCCAGCAACCACAGCGGGCCTTCCGCTGACTCTCCGTGCATCGCCAGCGCCGTCGCCCGCGCCCCGAAAATCAATACCGGCATGATCAGCGGCAGCACCAACAGCGACAACAAGACGCTGCCGCGTCGTGAGCCGAGCGTCAGCGCCGCACCGACCGACCCGATCAGGCTGAGCACGGCCGTGCCCAGTGCGATCGCCGTCATCAGCACCGCATTCGCCGCCGCATCCGCCCCGAAGGCGATGGCGACCACCGGCGCGGCGAGCACGAGTGGCAAACCGCTCAAAATCCAGTGCGCCACCGTCTTGGCTAGCAGCAGCAACGCCAACGGTTGACCAGTCAGGGTCAACTGTTCGAGTGTGCCGTCCTCCACATCCGCCCGATACAACGTTTCTAACGCCAACATGGAGGATAACAGCGCGGATACCCACACAACACCGGCAGCGACGTCCGCAAGCAGCGACGGTTTTGGATTCAGTGCCAGTGGAAACAGCGTCGCGACCATCAAGAAAAACACCACCGGGTGGGTCACTTGTTCCCAACGGCGGAAAGCCAGCGCCAAATCCCGTCGCAGGACCAGTCCGGCAGCACGCAGCGGCGCCGTCGTCGCTAAGATCATGCGAGCACCAATTCCCGCACCTGGCCCTCGGCCAGTGCGATCGCGGCATGACTGGTGACCAGCGCAATGCCCCCCTGACGGGTATGTTCGGCCACCAGCGCCGCTAAATCCGTGACCCCCTGGGTATCGAGGTTGGTAAAGGGTTCATCCAACAGCCACAGGGTCGCGCGGGACAACAGCACCCGCGCCATGGCCACGCGGCGCTTCTGGCCGGCGGATAAAACCCGCGTCGGCAAATCGGCCTGCGCGGCGACGCCTAAGCGTTCGAGCACCGCACGTTGCGCCGATTGCGGGGTGGCGTGGCGCAGATTGGTCGCGTAGTGTAGGTTTTCAAGTGCCGTTAGGTCGCCCTTCAAGGCGTTTTCATGACCGAGGTAGGCCATGGCTACGGCATAGCCGTCACGGTCTTGCCCGACCGGTTGGCCGCACCAGCGGATTTCGCCCTCCTCTGGCCACAAAAAGCCCGCCAGCGTGCGCAGCAAGGAGGTCTTGCCGGTGCCGTTCGCGCCTTTTAAGTGGATGAACTCCCCGGCCCGCGCTTCGACGTAGAGGCCGCGCAGCACATGCCGCTGGCCGCGCCAGAGATGCAGGTGATCGGCTACCAGGTGGGCGTCAACAGCATCCGCCACAGAGTCGCTCCGGCCCGCTCGAGGCGCTAATAGGACATCCAGCAACTATACCGTACCCCGGTTGCCTGCCCCTTCGGGTTTCACACGATTGTGAAGCCGGTCTCAGGCCGTCGGGGGGGGACGGTAGCGGCGCAGTTCGAGTCGCGCGATGGTGCGGTTGTGGACCTCGTCCGGACCATCGACCAGACGCATCGTGCGCGCCCGGGCATACAGGGCCGCCAAACCGAAGTCGTCGGTGACCCCGGCGCCCCCAAAGGCCTGAATCGCCGTGTCCACCACCCGCTGGAACATGCGCGGTACCGCCACTTTGATCGCCGCAATCTCGGTGCGGGCGTTTTTGTTACCGCCCTCGTCCATCAACCACGCGGTGCGGTACACCAGGGTGCGGCACAATTCGATGTCCGTGCGGCACTCCCCGATCCGCTGCTCCCAGACCGATTGCTGCGCCAAGGCCCCACCGAAGGCGTGCCGCGCCAAGAGTCGTCGGCACAACGCTTCTAGCGCCCGTTCGGCCGCGCCGATCGACCGCATGCAGTGGTGCACCCGGCCGGGTCCGAGTCGACCTTGGGCGATTTCAAAACCTCTGCCTTCGCCCAAAATCAGGTGATCGGCCGGAACGCGCACATTCTCGAAACAGATCTCCACATGACCGGCGGGCGCCTCGTGGAAGCCAAAGACCGGAAGGTGGCGCAGGATGCGCACCCCCGCCGTGTCCAGCGGCACCAAAATTTGTGCGTGCCGCGCATGGGGGGGAGCTTCGGGATCGGACACCCCCATGACGATGAGAATCGCCAGATGCGGGTGCATGCCGTTGGTCGTCCACCACTTACGGCCGTTGATCACATACCAATCCCCGTCACGACGGATGCGGGTCGCAATATTGGTGGCATCCGAGGACGCCACCTCGGGCTCCGTCATGCAGTAGGCCGAACGGATCTGCGCCTTGAGCAGGGGCTCCAGCCATTGCGCTTTTTGTGCAGGACTGCCGTAGTCGTGCAGCAACTCCATGTTGCCGGTGTCGGGCGCGTTACAGTTGAACACCTCCGGTGCCCAACCCGAGCGGCCCATGATTTCTGCCAACGGCGCGTACTCCACATTTTTCAGCCCCATCCCTTGGATCGGATCGGGCAGAAATAAATTCCACAAGCCCGCGCTCTGTGCCTGCGCCTGCAAGTCGCGGAAGAAGGACGGATAACGAAAATCACCGCTGGCCGCTGACGCCATCTCCGCGTCAAACTGGGCTTCGCGCGGATAAATGTGTTCGGCCATGAACGCTTCGAGCCGACCCATCAGGTCCAGCGTGCGTGGCGAATGACGGAAGTCCATGGCAATCTCCTTAAGCGAGTAAACCGCCATCGATGCGTAGCGTCGCGCCGGTCATATAGCTGGAGGCACCGGACGCCAAAAACAGCGCGGCTCCGGCAATGTCGATCGGATCCCCAATGCGCCGCAACGGGATCTGTGCCAACGCCGCAGTACGCACCGGCCCTTCGGTCTGCAACGCCGCGGCAAACTTGGTATTGATCAGGCCCGGTAAGATCGCGTTGACGCGCACGCCATACTGCGCGCACTCCCGGGCGTAGGCTTGCGTGAGATTGACGACCGCCGCCTTGGTGGCGCCATACACCCCAATATTCTCCATCGGTCGCTCGGCCGTCACCGAGGCCATGTTCACAATGGAGCCGCCGCCATGGCGACGCATACGCGCCACAGCGTATTGGCACATGAACCAATAGCCACGGAAATTCACGTCGACGGTCTTCTGGAACGCCGCCGGATCGGTCTCTGTTACCGGCCCGAAGATCGGGTTGGAACCGGCGTTGTTGACCAGGATATCGACGCGCTCGAAGCGCGCGTCGATGGCCGCCCAGAAGGCCTCGATGGCAGCCATCT
Source organism: uncultured Pseudomonadota bacterium (assembly GCA_903908265.1). Lineage (GTDB taxonomy): Bacteria > Pseudomonadota > Gammaproteobacteria > Steroidobacterales > Steroidobacteraceae > CAIKZZ01. Next base: position 965 of record CAIVRI010000086.1, on the reverse strand, counting down.
CCCCCACATGACAGGCGAGCGCCGTGGCTTGCCCGCCGGCCGCGCGCAGGTCCGCTGCGACTTCTTCGCAGCGCTCGAGCCGGCGACTGGCGACGACGACGTGCGCACCGTTGTCCGACAAAACCTGGGCAATGGCTTCGCCAATACCGCGGCTTGCGCCCGTTACGACCGCTACCTTTCCATTTAAATCAAATAGTTGTGAGGCTTTCATGCACGCTCCATGCAATCAGGGGCACGCAAAAATCACCATCTTTTCGAGCATGGTGACATCCCAAGGAGGTGCCATAGGTCGCCAGTATAGCGACCCGCGGCGGACCCACCCGGAACAAGTTCGAACCGCAGACGGCGACTTGCCTGTCTGCTGCATCCCTGCAGACAAACGGTTGCCTGGGTGCACGTGTTCGCTTGGAGCGAAACACGGTCTTTTGCCGTATCCAGGCGGCGCACTCTTTGGCAACCGCGCATTGGGTCCTCTGGTTGCGCAGGCGCCTCTGCAACACTGCACCGGCGAGACGCGGTGCGCGCCGGACTTTCGGAATGCAGCCAAATCGGCGGTCGGAATCCGCGTCGTATGCTCCGTGTTTTTGGCGGTTTAATGTAGCTACGACACGTATTGGGTGTAATCGAGTACGCAATGGGGTTGCCACCCTCTGCGCAGCGAGGCCAAGGGCAAGCAGATTTCCCTAGTCCTGGCCCCTTGGCCAGGTGTCCAGAGGCGCAACGCTTCGGTCGAGGGTGCCGGGGCGCGCAAGCCCGTGATGGCGGGTCCCTGGCGGCATAAGTCCATGGTCGGGATGCATCGACGGCACGAGCCGCGACGTCCCCCCTGTTTGAGTCCTGAGGGCATCTAGAGTCTGACGGTTAATATATCTACTCTTTTGGTCATTTGTCTCGCGTACTCGGCAGGGGTCATACCGCCAAGTGCTTTCTTCGGTCTTTCCTCGTTATATTCGCATCGCCACGCC
>CAIVRI010000085.1 GCA_903908265.1 uncultured Pseudomonadota bacterium | reverse complement strand
CCACGCGCATCATCCACCATTTCACCGGCCCGGCGTGCAGCCTGGTCGACGATCTGGGTGGCCTTACCGTGCGCCTCGCGAACGATCGCCAACGCCTCACTCTTGGCGTTGTCGAGGTCCTGCTGGCCGCGGTCGGCGGCCGCGAGACCGTCGGCGATCTTCTTCTGACGAGCCTCGATGGCGCCCAATAGCGGCGGCCAAACGAACTTCCAGGTGAAGGCGATCAGAATCAGGAAGGCTAGGGCCTGTCCGATCAGCGTCGCATTGATCTGCATAGCGGTTCTCGCGTTCCGAGGTGTGCCCGGGAGGGGTCGATTAGCCGGCTTTGACGCTCGCCAACAGCGGGTTGGCAAACGCGAAGAACATCGCGATCGCAACGCCGATGAGGAAGGCAGCGTCAATGAGGCCCGCGAGCAAGAACATGCTGCCCTGCAAGCGCGGCATCAGTTCCGGCTGGCGTGCAGCCGACTCGAGGAACTTCGAGCCCATGATGCCAATGCCGATGCAGGCACCGATCGCGCCGAGGCCGATGATGATGCCAATGGCGAGGGCCGTGAAGGCCTGAATGTGTGCGATGTTTTCCATGTTCGTCTCCTGGATGATCAATCTCAAATCGTCAACAGCGGCCACCGTCCGGGAAGAACGGCAGTCCGCAAATTCGGTTTAGTGGCTTTCCTGGCCCATCGAGATGTACACGACGGTCAGGACCATGAAAATAAAACCCTGCAGCAACACAATCAGGATGTGGAAAACCGCCCAGAGGGACGCCATCAACACCTGACCGAGCAACGCCAGTGTACCGGCCGCAACAGCGCCCGCGCTAAACGCGTTCGAGGCCGCAAAGCCGAGCAAAGCTATCAGCATAAAAACGAGTTCGCCCGCGTACATGTTGCCGAACAGTCGCATCGCAAGCGACACGGGCTTGGCCAGTAACTCCACCACGTTCAACGCGAAATTAGGGATCCACAGCAGCGGATGGCCACCGAACGGCGCGGTAATGAGTTCGTGGCCGAAGCCAGCGACGCCCTTGGCCTTCATACTGAAGAACAGCACGAGCACAAGCACCGTCAAGGACATCGCAAACGTCGTATTGATGTCCGCCGTTGGCAGCACACGGAAGTGCTCGGCACCGAAAGCACCGCGGGCAATCATGCCGGGCACGTCGACCGGCAGAAAGTCCATTGCGTTCATCAGAATGACCCAACAGAAAATCGTCAGCGCGAGGGGCGCCAGAAAGCGCCGATCGCCATGAAAGACTTCCTTGACCCGATCATCGACAAACTCGACGACCAATTCTACGAATGCTTGAAACTTACCCGGCACGCCCGCGGTGGCGCGGCGCGCGGCCAGCGTAAAGACCAACAGGAACAGGATGCCTAACGCCGAGGCCATAAGCATCGAGTCCACGTTGATCAGGTGGAAATTAACGATGCCTTCGCTGCCATGCGCCCACTCGCCCTTAGACAAGTCATAGCGCAGGTGCTCAAGGTGATGCGGGATGTACTCGCTGCTACCAGCCATCGTCTTCTCGTTCCCCATTGCCTAAGCCGCTCATCCCTTAACGAATCCAGCGTGACGCAGGACCCGTGGGCGCAAACCAGTAGGCAACGTAGGTCGCCAAATACCCCGCCAACACCGCCCAAGGGGCCGGTACGCGGGACCGAAAAACCCATGCCAGAAGACCGATCGTGAGCCCCGCCTTCAAAGCCTGGCCCAGATAGAAACTTCTGGCAATTTGCGCCGGGGCTGTCCCTTCCGGATTCCGGAAAAGAGCCCATGCAAACACCGACGTCGCCACCACACCGATGGCGCCGCCCAGAATTGCCGACCGGGCCACCTGCCAACCCATCGGGGTCAGCAGCGCAGCCGCAGCCAGTGCCACAAGTCCCTGACGGGCAACCACTCTCAGGGCAGCCCGCCGTTCGGCGGTCACTGCATTGATGAGGTACGGTCCGGACTTGTTCATACACTCCCTCACGCACGCCGCCAGGACCGCTCAGCCCACAAAAAAACCACGACCGGAGGGGTTCCTACGGCGTGGCCATGATGTTTCTGGCGCGGCCCGCGAGCGTTAGCGCTGCGAGGCGCGCGCATTATAGGTTTCTTTTCGCAGCGCTTCAAGAAACCCTTGCACAGTTTTGTTAGTGAATGCGCGACAAGATGCCGTCCAGCGCCTCAAGACTGGAATATTGGATCACCATTTGGCCTTTGCCACCCGCGCCGTGCTTGAAGGTCACTTTCGTACCCAAACGCTCACCCAACTCGGTTTCCAGACGGCGCACGTCCGCATCCGCGGGTACCGGCGCCTCCGGAGAAGCCGGCTTGAGCAGGCGTCGCACGAGAGCTTCCGTGTCGCGTACAGACAAGTCGCGCTGAGCGACCAAAGCCGCTACTTCGATCTGTTGACGGCGATTGGTCAGGCCCAACAAGGCGCGGGCATGGCCCATTTCGATCTTACGATCGCCGACCAAGGCTTTGACCTCATCGGTCAGCTCGAGCAGACGCAACAGGTTAGTCACCGCCGTACGAGACCGTCCGACCGCGTCCGCGGCCTCCTGGTGGGTCAGTTTGAAATCCCCGACCAGGCGCTCGAGCGCGCGCGCTTCTTCTAAGGGATTCAGGTTCTCGCGCTGAATATTCTCAATCAGGGCCATCGCCACCGCGGCCTCATCGGGCACGTGGCGGATGACGACGGGCACCGCCTCAAGACCGGCCATCTGGGCGGCACGCCAGCGGCGTTCACCGGCGATGATCTCGTAGCGCTGGGATGCCCCTGGGGCAGGGGTGCCGATGGGGCGTACGACAATCGGCTGGACGATGCCCTGCGCTTTGATCGAATCCGCCAAGTCATTCAGGGAATCCGCGCGGATATCGCTACGGGGCTGGTATTTGCCTCGCTGCAGCAAATCGACCGGCATGCGCGCCAGTTCATCGACGGGGGGTTTCGATTGGGCAACTGCCGCGGCATTGGCCGTCACCTGACGTGCCGTGGCCTCGCCGAGTAGCGCGCCTAGACCGCGCCCTAAAGCCGGCTTTTTGGTCGTCATCGGTTCTGCTCCTGCGGCTCAGACACGGCACTGGCCCCCGCGAGCTCTTCCTCACGGCGGATCATTTCACCGGCCAGTGCGAGGTAAGCCAATGCGCCGCGTGAATCCTTATCATGGTAGAGCGCCGGACGGCCAAAGCTCGGCGCTTCAGCAAGGCGGACATTGCGCGGAATAATGGTACGGAATACTTTTTCACCAAAGTGCTCGATCAGCTGCGCGCTGACTTCGTTGGCCAGATTATTGCGCGGGTCGTGCATCGTGCGCAGGATCCCCTCGAGCACGAGTTGTGGGTTGACGCTCTCACGCACCTGCTCAATCGTGTTCAACAGGGCCGACAGACCCTCCAACGCGTAATACTCGCACTGCATCGGCACCAGCACCGAGTCGGCGGCAACCAGCGCATTGACCGTCAGCATGTTCAGCGCCGGCGGACAGTCAATCAGAATCACGTCGTAACGCTCACGCTTGAGCGCTGCGAGCGCAATTTTTAGCTTTAATTCGCGGCCCGCAAGCAAACTGAGCAGCCGCACCTCGGCAACCGTAATGTCTTGGTTGCCGGCGATGATGTCGAAGCCGGCAGCCGGCGCCGGCAACACCGCCTCCGCCGCAGTACAGTCGCCGAGCAATACATCGGTGACTGAGCGCTCGAGGTTGGACTTGTCGATACCGCAACCCATGGTGGCATTGCCCTGTGGATCCAGATCCACAAGCAACACGCGCCGCTTCGTTGCCGCGAGTGAGGCAGCAAGATTGACAGCGGTTGTGGTCTTGCCGACCCCGCCTTTCTGGTTTGCAATCGCGATGATGCGGTTCATAAGTCAGCCAGAATAACACCGGGGCGACCGCGAATTCCCGTCCACGTCGCCCCCCAGACACTTCTAAGCGGCGTTGGCAACCTGACCGGCGATCGCGGCGAAGACCCCAGACCAATCGCCAGGCACCGTCTGGCGGACCAGCCGCATGGTGGGATACCACGGCGAAACCGACTGTTTACGGAGCCAACGCCAGTCAGGCGTGTGATGCAGGGCGACCCAGACGGGGCGACCGAGACCGCCAGCCAGGTGGGCGATCGAGGTGTCACAGGTGACGACCAAGTCGAGCGCGGCAAGCAGCGCCGCCGTATCCAAAAAACCATCGGGCCCGGCGTCCAGTTCTGGCTCGGGGTGGCGCAACTGGGCGGCAAAACCAACGTGTCGCGCCTGTTCTAGGCCATGCTGGCGCTGTAGGGAGATCAGTTGCAGCCCGGGGACGTCGAGTAAGGGCGCAAAGGCAGTTAACGGCACGGAACGCCCCCGAAGGTCATCCTGCTCGGACTGCGGATTACCAGACCAAGCGATGCCCACCCGCAGCCCCACCTTGGGCCCGAGCCAGCCCGCATAGCGATGGACGCGCTGCCGGTCCGCTTGCAGATAGGGCACCAGAGGCGGCAGGGTCGCCAAGGTCAGATCGAGTAAATGCGGCAAGCTCATGAGCGGCACCCATCGCGCTGTGGCACCGATCGGCGCGCGGCCATACGCCACCACCTCCCGAAATCCACCGCTGCGCTTGAGCAGTCGCACCAAGCGGGAATGCACATGCAGAATCGCATCAATCCCCCGTTCAGCGAGCGTCGCCCCAAAGCGGCAGAACATCAGCATGTCGCCGAAGCCTTGCTCCGCCACAACATGTAGCGTGAGCCCTGGCCGCGGACGACCATCCCAGCGCTCCAGCCGCGCGGATAGGCCCGTCGCATCGACAAAACGCCGCCCTTCGAAATAGGCAAAGCCGCGGCGGAAGTCCCCCTCCGCCAGCCAGCTGTGCGCCAAATTGTCCCGGGCGGCCTGCAGTTGCGGCGCCAGCGTGAGTGCCCGCTCAAAACAGGCAATGGCCTCACCGCAGCGGCCCGCGTCGCGCAGAATCGTCCCCAAATTATTCAGGGCCTCCACATCCGTGGGATCGGTCGCAAGGATCCGCCGCACAACCTCCTCGGCAGCCTCCAAACGATGGTGGTCCTGCAGCGCCCTGCCGAGATTGAGCAATAGCGGACGCGACGGGTGGCGGGTAGCCCACGGTTCCAGTAAAGCCACAACCCGGGCAGCGGCGCCTAGACCCAACAAACCGGCGGCGAGGTTGACCACCCCATCGACATGGTCGGGCTCCAAGGTGACGGCCACCTCGAGGTGGGCCGTGGCCACCTGCAACTGTCCGGCCCGTAAAGCCGCCTCCCCGGCGAGGCGGCGCAAGACCGCGTCGTCAGGCTGGTCCGTAAGCACGCGTTCCAGCAACTGCAGCGCATCCACTGCCCGGCCCGCCATGAGCAGGGCGGTTGCGTTTTGCGCAGATTCCGCGGCCAATGACGAACTCATAGCCTCGCGCGTTTCAGGACCACGAGATGGCGTTCATCTGGCAGACCAGGCACTGTCAGTCGCTCCAGAGCCACCACCCGCCAAGGCGGGGGCAGATCCACGCACTCCGTGGAAGGATCGCGACCCTTCATCGCCAAGAGGATCCCGTTCGCTGTCGCCAGATGACCTGCATGTTGCACAAACTCGCCGACACTGGAGAGCGCGCGCGAAACCACGGTGTGCGCCCGTTCGGGCAACCGCAACGTCTCGGCCCGGCTGCAGATCGCCTCCACATTCGTAAGTCCCAGTTCACTCACTGCATGGGCCACAAAACCGATTTTTTTCTTTACCGAATCCACGAGCTGAAAGGACAATTCCGGATTCAAAACAGCCAACGGCAGGCCCGGAAAGCCGGCGCCCGTACCGACGTCGAGCACACGGGTGCCACGCAGATAGGGTTGCACGGTCAGGCTATCCAGTAGGTGCTTGCGCACCATCGCGACCGGCTCGGTAATCGCCGTCAAATTAAATCGCGTATTCCATTCGACCACGAGAGCGGCCAGCGCACACAGGCGATCAACCGCGACGCCATCGGCGTCGATGCGTAATTGGGCCAAGCCGTCGGTCAGTAGGGTGCGTGCGTGTGTATCCATCGGGTCGGCAGTGTAGCCGCAACAGGGGGTCCACCGCCCGGCGTGCGTGCGCCAAAGCGCTGTGGATGGATCACGGACCCCGCCGCAGCCAACTCAGCAGCCCGTCCGCATTCAGGCGCATGTCCGGCTCTAACAGCCGCTGGCGGGTGGCGGTGGGGGTGCAATCGCCATGTTGATCCAAGGCCGCGAAGGTCCATGCCGTCAGTGCGCGCTGAATGGCCTCCGCCGGGTTGGCGGCACCAGCGTGGCGGCGGGCGATGGCGGCGTAAGTATCGACGGCGGACTTCAATTCCTGGCCGAGCCGCGGCACCTCGGTGACGCGGCCGTAATGGGTCAGATAAACAGCTGGCGGCTGTAACGCCAGAACGCGGTCGATCGACGCCTGCAATTGCTCGGGATCAAACTGGGTGGGTGTGGTCGTCGGCATGATGAACGCGCGGCCCGCGACGTCGAATTCACGGTACGAGATGCCGAAGGTATCACCGGTAAACACCCCGCCGCTGCGCTCATCCTGAAAGACCTGATGGTGCAACGCATGGCCCGGGGTATACAGGCAACGAAACCCGCGGCCAGCGAGCGCAAAGCGCTCGCCATCGGCCGCAGCGACCAACCGCTCGGGCGGGATGGCCTGGATCTCCCCATAGAGTCGCGCATAGCGCTCCACGCCGTACACGGCTTGCGTTGCGGCGATCAGACGGGTCGGATCCACTAGATGCGCGACGCCGCGCGGATGCACCACGACCCGCGCATTCGGTAGTTGCGCGAGCAGGGCCCCGGCACCACCAGCGTGGTCGAGATGAATGTGCGTCAGATAGATCCAATCCACGGCCTCGGGGCCGAGGCCGCAAGCGGCTAGGGCCGCGCGTAGTAGGGGAACCGCCGGGGCGGCACCCGTATCGATAAAAGCGGCTCGGCCGGCTTCTATGACGAGGTGGCTGGCATCCAGCGCCGGCCGCACATAATGTGTGTCAATGGCAAAGATGCCATCGGGGTAGGCTGAGACCCCAGCAATCTCGCCGGCAGGATCCGCCGGCGCATCAATATCGCCGACGGTCACCGCGAACTTAGCGCGTCGCTGCAGGTATCCATAGCGACGGTGTCTGCCCGGCGTAATACGCTGCGATCGCATGAATATCGGCATCAGTCAGGGCAGCCGCCATGCCATTCATGATCGCATTCTGGCGCCCGCCCTTACGGTAGGCCTTCAGCGCCTGCTCAATGTAATCGGCATGCTGACCGGCGAGAGTCGGATAGTCCGCGGTGATCCCCACACCGTCCGCGCCGTGGCAGGCACTGCACGTGGTCGCCGCGGCCGGCAAGGCGCCCGTGGCATGACCCGACGAGGCCACCGGAGTCGCGGTGGCCAGATAGGCGGCGAGGTCGCGGGCCTCCTGCGCGGTCATGCTACCGGCCTGCGCTTTCATGGTGGGATGCGGACGCGCACCAGCGCGATATTCGGCCAACGCCGACACCAGATAGGCCTCGTGCTGCCCACCAATCTTCGGCACGTGGTAGTTCGGGGCCGCATTGCGATAGTCGGCAATGCCGTGGCACCCAAGACAGGTATAGGCCACTTTCGCGCCGTGCGCGGCATCACCGGACACGGCTGCAGCGCCATCACCCAACGCCGGCACGCCGAAAACCAACGCAATGAAGGCGGCTGCGATGGCCGCGAAGCGGTTCCGATTGCACATCATCTTGTTCCCACCCTGCCGGGCGCTACGCCCAGTTTCGTCATTAATACGGACGCCGGATGGTACGGAGACGCCTGAGAAAATGCCACTCGTAGCTTCCGAAAATGGCGTTTTTAGACCCGTCGGGGCCGCTCGAAGCCCGTTACGTCGCATTCGAACCCTCGGGTGCGCAAACCGCCGAGTGGGGGGGCGCAAGGTGACCTGGGTCGATCAGCCGAACCGCTGCGCCCGGGCGAGCGTCGCGAGCTCCGGGCGCAGACACGCGTCGATCAGGAACTGCATCTTCAGGCCGGCAACCAGATCTTCAGGCGCGTGGTCGCGCCGACTTGCGTTAAGCCCCGGATCAAGAGCCGCGCTGGGCGCCCGCGGCGCGGGTACGCCTGCGCATACACGGACGCGAGGCCGACGAACGCGGCCGTGAGTGCGGGCCACACGCGCTTTATCTGCTCGAGGCTCTCACCGCGCGCTGCAAGCGCAGCGACTTCATGGAACGGGATGGGAGTTCCGGAAAGACAAAGAACCCCCGCCATGATGCGGTCATCCACAGTCACGGCACTACGGGCCCGCTCGAGCGCCGCCCACCCAGCGTCGACTTTCGGCGCCATGGCCGCAACCTCCACCGTTACAGGGTCGTCCCGAAACACGCGGATATTGGATCGAAGGATGCTAGCCAACATGCGCTCGCGTACTGCCGGCGTCAGCGTCGAGCGAGTCCGATGAGCGATCTTAAGCGCGAGTACCCCACGCCCACCGATGCGCCGCGCGCCCCCGGTGGTCACGACGGCACCGGCAAGGAGCCCAGCGTCGATAATTCAGCGACTCCTCGCTCATGCCGTACGTCTCCTGCAGCGCCAGCAGCCGCTCCGCCAGCGTGCACCCCTGCGCCGGAACTCACTGCGCGGCAATTCCCTCTGCGCCTGCGTCGCCTGCTGCATCCAGCCCTTCCACGTGGCAGTATTCATGTGCAGGCTCGACGCCACATCCGCAATCCCTTGATCGCCGGCACGGCTGAACGCCTTCGCCAACGCCTGCTCCCTAAACTCGCTCGTATGCCGTTGTTTCTGCATGACTAACCTTGTCCTCGGCCTCCATCATCCAAGATGGAAAACTTGCGACGACAGATAGCTTGAGGCCGGGGGGGCCTGCCAAAACTCGCCCCTCCCCACGGCGACGCCTAGCGTCGACCCCGCCGGGCAAGGAAGCGACCGATCTCTCGATTGAGGAACGCCGCATCCGCCGGATTGCTGGCAGCGCCCGCCGTGTGCCCCCACAGCGATGGGATCGGCCGTAAGCTCACGTGCGGGATGAACTGCGCCTCGAAGCGGGCATCCGCGATCGGGAAATACAGATCGGTCTCGGACGGCATGTAGAGCACCTCCGCCTGGATCGCGCCGAGAGCTTGCTGCAGGCTGCTAAAGCCCGGCGTTGTGCCGACGTCGTGCTGCTCCCAGGTGCGCATCTGCAAGATCAGGTCATTGGCATCGGCGCCGGGCACGAAGTCGTGACGGAACTGCCCAAACACCTGCTCGAAGGTCGTGCCCGGGCTTGCGCCGGCGCGCCACAATTCATCGCGCCACCACTGTTGCGAGAACAGCCATCCCGCCCACACGGTGCCAAACGCGTCGAGGCCCCGCATCGGTGGCTCGCTATAGTCGCCGTCCTTGAACACCGGATCGGCCGTGATCGTCGCGATCTGGCCCTCGAGCCGTACAACGCCATGCGGGTAGGTCTTGGCCGTTGCGGCCGTGACCACAACGCGGTCCATGAATTGCGGGTAGCTCACGGCCCACTGGAACGCTTGCTGGCCCCCCATCGAAAAGCCAACGACCGCCTGAATGTGCGTGATCTGCAGTTCCTGCACTAGCAGCGCATGCACCGCACGCACGTTGTCGCGGATGGTCGTCACCGGGAAGCGGGGGCCGTGCAAAGGCTCCGGCGTATTGCTTGGCGACGAGGATTTACCGTTGCCGAATAGCTCGGTCGCCACCAAGAAGTACCGCGCCGGATCAAGCGCTTTGCCCGGACCGATCAACCATTCGTAGCCGTGGGCATCCGCCATGTAATGCGATGGCAGCAGGACCACATTGTCCCGCGCGGCGTTCAAGGTCCCGTACGTGAGGTAGCGAACGCGGGCCTCCGGCAACACGACACCACTGTCGAGTGCGAATTGCGGTAGCACCGCAATTCGCACCTCGTCGCTAGTCGGAGGCACCGCCACAGAGGCGGTCACTAGCGAACACCATCCCGCGAAAACCAGCAACCATGCGCGCATCACTAAACCCCTTAGAGATCAGATTTTGTCAGAAAAGCGCTGCATCGTGCGGCAGCAGCTTAGATCCGGCGTTTCATTGCATCAACGCCAGATCCTTGGTGTAGACGACATTCATCACATTGTCATACCAACCGCGGACGCGTGGGGCGACGAGATGTTTCGTGATGTAAAAATACAGCGGTATCAACGGCACGTCATGCAGAGCGATCCGCTCGGCTTGCTCGAGTTGCTGGCGCCGCAGACCCACATCGGCTGTTGCCTGCGCAGCATCAAGCCGTGCGTCGTATTCGGTATTTTTATAATGCACCAGATTAATGCCAAAGTCGGAACGCAGGACCGACGCAAAGGTATACGGGTCGTTGTAGTCGCCGATCCAGCTGGAACGAAACAACACGGCTTCGCCCCGATTAATGGACTCAAGCAGCGAGCGAAACTCTTCTCCGACCGGCACCGCATCGACCCCTAATGCTTCGTGCCACATCGCAGCCACCACCAGTGCGATCTTTTCGTGCGTCGCCCCCGTCGGGTAACGCAGTTCGATATGCAGCGGATGGGCCGCACCATACCCGGCCTGCGCATACAAGCGGCGGGCCATCACCAGCCGCTCCGAGGACGACAACGACTGCCAGACAAAGCGCTGCGACGTGTAATCGGCCATACCCTCGGGCACCCAGCCATACGCGGGCGTTTCACCGAGTGCGGTCACCATCGACACGATCCGTTCCCGATCCACCGCCAACGCCAGCGCTTGACGCAACGCCGGCGCGTCACGAAACGGCGGCTGCTCAAGATTAAAGCCGTAGAAGTAGACGCCTAACTGCGGCCCCACATGCACCTGTGCGCCATGGCGCGACTGCAACTGTTGCAGTGAGGCGGCGGGCAGCACATAGGTACTGTCGAGGTCCCCGCCACGGTAGCGGGAATATTCATCGCGCGGATCAGCGACATGCAGGTAATGCACCTCACCGATCGACACGCCAGCCGCCGCCCGATACCAATCATTACGAATAGCGACCACCTGCGATCCCACGATCCAGGACACCGGCACATAGGCGCCATTGGTCACCATATGGCCGGGCGCGGCGGGCGCTGTACCGTGATAGGTGGGAAACGTACTCCAGTGGGCTGTGAGGGAGGGGAAATAAGCCGTCGGTGCGGTCAGATGCACGATCAGCGTCCGTGCATCCACGGCTGCAATACCAAGCGCTGATGGGGGCCGCTGCCCGGCAACAATTGCACGGGCGTTTTCCACCGGCGCGAGCACCTCGGCGTACTGCGATCCGGTCGCCGGAGCCACCAAGCGACGCCAACTGCGTACGAAATCGTCTGCAGTGACGGCTTCGCCATTGGACCAGCGCGCGTCAGCTCTTAAGGTATAGGTGTAGGTGCGCCCATCCGCACTGACTGTCCATGCCGCAGCAGCGCCAGGCACCGGACGCGCTTCGCGATCAAGACCTGCGAGTCCTTCATAGGCATCGCGCAAGATCGTGGCCGCAGAATCACTACGCGCAAGCGCAGGATCCAAGGAATCGGGTTCCGGACCATTACCACGTCGAAAAATGTCGGGCGGCGGCGCGGACCGCGTACAGGCGGCCAAAAGGAGCAGACTGATCAGCCCGCAGATGAACCTGGCGCGGCACGCCGCTCTCATCCGGTGCGGCCAATCTTCTTCAAGTGCACCAACAACAAGGAGACGGCCACTGGCGTGAGGCCCGGTATGCGCCCGGCCTGACCGAGCGTGCGGGGTCGGACTTCCTCTAAGCGTTCGCGAATTTCCGTGGAGAGCCCACGCACCGCTTCAAAGTCGAAGTCATGGGGAAATTCGCTCGACTCGTGGCGCACCAAGCGCTCAATGTCGGCATCTTGGCGTGCCAGATAGCCGGCGTACTTGCGGCCAACCTCAAGCGACAGCGTGACCTGCGCGGCAAAGTCCGCATCATCATTCTCACTGGCACCGCCGGCCGCGATCGCATCGCGCTTGCGCGCAAAGAACGCCCAGCGTTGGTCATCCACCAAATGCAATTCGCGTCCCATCGGCGTCAGGCGCTGATCGGCATTGTCCTCGCGCAGGCTCAGGCGATATTCGGCCCGACTGGTGAACATGCGATACGGCTCTGGTGCACCGCGCGTGATCAGGTCATCAAGCATGACGCCGATATACGCCTCGGAGCGCTTCGGCCACCACGGCGCGAGTCCCAGTACCGCGCGCGCGGCATTCAGGCCCGCCACGAGACCCTGTGCACCGGCTTCCTCGTAACCCGTGGTGCCATTGATCTGGCCGGCCAGATACAAACCGGGCAACGCACGCGCCTCGAGTGAATACTCCAAGTCGCGCGGATCAAAAAAATCATATTCGATCGCATAACCCGGGCGCGTGATGTGCGCCTGCTCGAAGCCGCGAATACTGCGCACTAAGGCAATTTGTACATCCAGCGGCAAGCTGGTCGAAATCCCGTTCGGATACAGTTCGTGGGTATCGAGCCCTTCGGGTTCAACAAAAATCTGGTGCGTGGTCCGTTGGGCGAAGCGAACGATCTTGTCCTCAATGGAAGGGCAATAGCGCGGTCCGCGGCCTTCGATGATGCCGGTATAAAGTGGGGACCGATCGATACCGCCCCGAATGATGTCGTGCGTGCGTTCGCTCGTCGCGGTGATATGGCACGGGATCTGGCGCGGATGATCGGCAACGCTACCCAGATACGACAGCACCGGTAGCGGCTCGTCGCTCGGCTGCACTTGCATGACCGAGAAATCGACGGTACGCGCGTCCAGACGCGGTGGGGTCCCGGTCTTGAGCCGGCCCACGCGTGGCATCAATTCCCGGAGACGCTCCGCCAAACGCTGCGCGGGCGGTTCGCCGGCGCGCCCGCCGCTGGTTTGCTCCAAGCCGACGTGGATCTTGCCGGCGAGGAAGGTGCCCGTGGTCAATACCACGGCGCGGGCGTCGAAACGCACACCACTGGCCGTGACGAGACCGGCAACACGGCCACTGTCAACGATCAGATCGGCAACCTCTCCCTGAAACACCGAAAGGCCCGGCTGATTTTCGACCGCCGAGCGCACTGCACGGCGATACAGCTGCCGATCGGCCTGCGCACGGGTGGCGCGCACAGCGGGTCCCTTGCTGGCATTGAGCACGCGCAATTGAATCGCGGCACGGTCGGCCGCCCATGCCATCACACCGCCCAAGGCATCAATTTCCCGCACCAGATGGCTCTTGCCGATCCCGCCGATAGCGGGATTACAACTCATGGCACCGATGGTCTCGACACTCTGCGTGACCAGCAGCGTCCGTGCACCAGCACGCGCGGCGGCCAGCGCAGCCTCCGTGCCGGCGTGGCCACCACCGATGACGAGCACATCAAACGTATCTGGATGTTGCATAGCGCGATGAGATCCCATCAGGCGGTCAAGCGACCGCTACGATAGTCGTGTATCGCTTGCTCGATCTCCGCGACTGTATTCATGACGAACGGTCCGTAGGTCACGACCGGTTCCCGTAGCGGCCGCGCACCGAGCAGTAGCGCGCGGGCAAAGTTACGCCCAGTGGTCAATTCCACCGCATCGCCGTCATCTAGGCGGGCGAGACTGCCTTTGGTCACGGTCTGGCCAGCAATGATGACCTCGCCTTCAAAAACATAAGCCAGGACCGTATGACCTACCGGTACAACCACCGCAAGGGACGTCTCGGCGGCGAGGGCCAGATCCAAGTACAGTGGCGCCGTGGCGCCACCGCTGATCGGTCCCTGCACCGGATCCAGACCTGGGGAGCGGAAGGTGCCTGCAATGACCGTCACGGCAGAGTCCCCGATACGAACCTGCGGGATCTCCTCAGGGTCCAGATCGCGATAGTCCGCCGGCTGCATCTTGTCGTGCCCCGGCAAGTTCAGCCACAGCTGAAAGCCGCGCATCCGACCCGCCACCTGCTGCGGCATCTCCGAGTGAATGATGCCGCGTCCAGCCGTCATCCACTGGACCCCTCCGGCGACCAGATCGCCACGGTTCCCGAGATGGTCCTCGTGCAGCATGTGGCCATCCAGCATGTAGGTGACCGTCTCAAAGCCGCGATGTGGATGCGCGGGAAAGCCGGCCAGATAATCGTTCGGCTCACTCGAATCGAACTCGTCCAGCAAGAGGAACGGATCTAGCTGCGCATCGGGGGTAATGACGCGCAACAGGCGCACACCACCGCCATCGGAGGTCGGCTGGCCTTTGAGAAGCTGGATCACACTGCGCGAAGTCATGGCTCATGTCCTGTGGGGGGCCGCAAGATTAACGCATCACGCCGCGTCGGTTGCACCTTGCTGGCGAAAGCGGGCGGCGCGCTCCATTTCGTGCACGAGCACTTCGATATCTTCGCGATCGAGGTCTAGGACTTCTCCGTATCGAGCGACGGCGGCGTCAATGTCTGCCGGATGGATCGCGTAACTCATGTTCCCGGGTTCTGGAGCGGGGACGGGGACGGGGACGGGGGCGGGAGTGCCGGCGACATGCGGGTACGGGTGGCCCGATATATAACGATGAAACAGCACCCCAAACACGACCAACAACACCGAATTGACGCCCACCGGCAGCAATGCGTAACTGTATCCCGCCGATGCCACCGTAGGACCGCCCAAGACCGCTAGCAAGGCCGTCGAGCCACCGGGCGGATGCAAACTACGGGTTGCACCCATGGCCAAGATGGCCAGACCGACCGCCAGACCGGAGGCGAGCAATAGGTTAGGCACCCAATGGGCCACCACGACGCCGACGACGGCCGACACCACGTTACCCACCACAATGGCCCAAGGGCGGGCCAGGGGGCTTGCGGGCAGGGTATAGAGAATGACGGAGGTAGCGGCTAGCGGCACCATCAGTATCGGTAGCCGCCAATCCGCGCCGAAGGCGGCCGTCGTGATCAGCCCGGTCAACGCGATGCCGAGGAACACCCCGAATGCCGTTATAAACCAGCCGCGCGTGGTAGTGCCCGGCAACGGGGCCGGGGGCAGGGCGGCAAGCCAAGAGTAGAGACGTGCGCGCACTATCAACCAACGCTCCGTTGTAGCATAGCAAGGAGTTCCAGCACCGACTCGGAGGGGCGACACAGCCGAACGGCAGCGGGCGTGACCACAATCGGGCGATTGATGAGTAGCGGGTGCTCCAGCATCCGATCCATGAGGACCTCGTCGGGAATCGACGGATCCTGTAGACAGAGTTCGGCGTAGGGCGTGCCCTTGTCGCGCAGCAAGGCCCGCACCGGCACGCCCATCCGCCCAATCAGCTCCACCAGCGTCGCCCGATCGGGCGGTGTCTGCAGATATTCGATCACGGTCGGTTCGATGCCCGCGGCCCGCAGCAAACACAAGACGTTACGAGAGGTGCCGCAGGCAGGGTTGTGATAGACGGTGACGGGATGGAAGGAGTGCATGGCATCCACCAAGGATTCGAGGAGACTCGACCATGATACGCCGCAGAACGGTCGTGGCCTGCGATTGCCGAGGAACAGTCACCGTAGCGCCGTGAGCGATCGGCAACCAGGCTTATTGCGCTCGCGTGTGCGAACGCTTACCAGCAGACCACCACAGCACAGCACCCACCGCATAGATACTGCCCAACACGGCCGCCACCTTCAAGCCAAACCCGAATCGGCTCGACACCGCACCCAGCGGCACGAGGGTGAACACCAAGGCGCAAAACGACACACGAAACCCCCCCAAAGCGCCCAGCTTCAGCCCCTTGCCCCAACGGACTTGCTGGCGACGAAAGCCAAACAGGACAGAGCCAAACAACAGCAGATACACCATGCTGAACCCGCCCACGGACACCGCAGCGGCTACCTGCGCCGCCTCATCATTCCCTGCGCCCCACAAGCTCACAAAGCCGAGCAGAAACAACGCAAAAGCGACTGCGGCAATCGCCTTAGACGGCGTCTTAAACCGAGGATGCAATTCACTCCACCAACTCGGCAGCAGGCCATCCCAGCCGGCCACCATTGGCAACCGCGCCAACATGCCCACGCTGATGACGACGGCAGCCAGTAGCGCGAGAATGGAGATTGCAACCGACACCGCGGTGATTACGCCGCCTAAGCCTTCCGAACCGAAGCCCGCGTGGAGCAGTTGGGGAATGGCCGCCGCCATGTCGATTTTTCCCGGCGCGATATACGCCAACAGTGCGGCGGTGCCAGAAACATAAAGGAACGCAATCAGGGGCCCCGCGATCGCAACCGACTTGGCGACATCGTTCTCCGGTTTTTGACACTCCTCGGAAAAAATGGAGCACTGGTCAAATGCACTCAGCGCCCCCAACGTCATTTTTGTAAAAACGTTTAGAGTCACAATCGAGGCGGCCGGCAATGCGAAAGAGAAGGCTTGCCAAGCCTCCGCTTTTCCTGCCAGCAGGGCACGTACGAGCAAATAAAACATCGCCGCGAAAGTGGCCAGCAGTAGTATCGATCCTCCGCCACTGAACCATTTCGCCAAATGTAGGCCGCGGACATTGATCCAGCAGGCAGACCACGGCTGTTAATCCCAGCGCGAGCGGATTACTAGCGGCCATCCACGCCCCATGGGGTCCAGCCACATAAGCCGCTGAGTTCGCCATGGTTGACCCAAGCGCAGCGTACAGAGCAACGACGGCAATGGTAACGCTCCACCCCGCCATGAAGCCGGCGAATGGCGTGATGCCTGCTTTCACCCATTGATAAGCACCACCCTCGAGAGGAATTTCACGACTTAATTTCATCACTACGGCGGCGAGCGGGACATAGCACAGAACAATGGCCAACAGCCAGAGCAGCAGCTGATTCGCGCCCTGCTCTGCGGCGTAGGCAGGCCACGTCAACGAGACGATCAGGATGACCTGAATCATCACAAGGTCGCGCAGTTTTAACTCTCTACGGAGACCGTGCTTTTTTGTTTGCATAAGGCTTTCAGTATTAGCGGCAGTCGGCAATGAGGGCGGCAATGCGATCTCGTGTTGAGACTATTCCTAGAGTAAAGAATTCCCCGGAGACGATTTGGCAATCTCGGCGCGTGATGGAATTTGGTGCGGCTCAGATCCTGACGCTTGTGCGCGCGCCGCGGCTTTTATCACTTCTACGAGTGCAGCCCACTGCGTGCAACAGAGGCGGCGTTACGCTCGAGCCGCACGCACTGCGGGTGGTCGACGCTAGGGTGCAGTCGCGCGGCGAGGCGTCGACGACAACGAGGTGATCCTGCAGAAGAGGGACTTGCAGGATCAGATTGCGTTGGCGCCGATTGCACTGGGTCTATTTTGTTGCGGCGGCATGCCCGCCATACCGGTTGAACCAACTCATCATGTACGCCTGCGTGCGCATCCAATTGGATGGCTTAGACGCAGTGCCGTGAAATTCACCATCAAAGCGCAAAAGCGCGCTTGGGATGCCACGCATCTTTAGCGCCGTATAGAATTCTTCGGTCTGCGGCATCGGCGTGCGCATATCGAGTTCACCGGTCATGAGGAGCGTCGGCGTGTTGACGTGACCCACTTGCATCACCGGCGAGAGCGCCAACCAATCCGTCGGGTCTTCCCAGAACGGCTTCTGGAACCAGCGATGGGTAAAGTAGGGGATATCCGTCTCGCCGGCCATACTGATCCAGTCGGTGACCGGGCAGCGCACAGCGGCAGCGGCGAAGCGGTCGGTATGACTGATGACCCAACTCGACAGCACGCCACCACCACTGCACCCTGCGACGTACAAGCGCTTGGTGTCGACGGAGCCTCGGGCGATCACAGCATCCACGCTCGCCATGAGGTCGTCGTAGTCAACTCCGGGGTAGTGCTTCATGATCGAATTGGCAAAAGCAGACCCGTAGCCGGTCGAGCCTCTGGGATTGACGTACAAGACGAGGAAGTCGTTCGCAGCGAAATTCTGGAAAGAGGCATTGAACGCGACGTTAAACATCGCGTGCGGACCGCCGTGAATCTCAAGCAGCAAAGGATAATGGCGCTTAGGGTCGAAGCCTGGTGGCTTAACGAGCCAAGCTTGCACTTTGCCTCCCCCTGAGGACACTGGTATTTCTTCGCTAGAGGCGAGGGTGAGCCTAGAAAGCAGCATTTCGTTGAGGTGAGTGAGCGAGGTCGGGACTACATGCTCGCGAGTGCTCAAGAGCACGACGTCGGATGGTTCGGAGAAGGTGGAACGAATCGCCACGATCCGACCGGACGCGACGGAGTAATCTCGAATCACTTCAGGCCCATCGCCGAGCGCACGAATGCCAGACTTCGGTGTCCACGCGTAGAGGTGGACGCTGCCGCGATCCTCGGCAATGAAATACAGCGCGCTGCCATCTGTAGCCCACGCGAGATTCTGGGGCTCACGATCAAAGCCAGCAGATCGCAGCACCGCTCCTGAGCCATCATTCGACATGGTCCACAGATCCGCAACGCGCGAAGAGTCGTCGTTGTGGGTAACGCCGACATAGGCAATCGTTTTGCCGTCCGGTGAGATGGCCGGGCGCTGCCAGGTTCCTTGGGTCATCGTCAATCGATGGGTCGCGCCATCGACAAGATCCACAGCGTAGAGGTAGCTGTCGCGATCATCCCGGTCACGATCACCCTCGCGATAGCCCTCCACCACCGCGCCATGCCCGTCTGGGGTAAAGTCCCAAATCACCGTATCGGCAACCTCAAATCCAGCGGATCCGACGCTCCAGTCCCCGGTCGTCACCTGGCGAACCGCACCGCCGGTTGCAGACACCATGAACAAAGAGCGGTTGCCACGCTCAACAAAGCCGGTGCGGTCACGCCGGTAGTGCAGTTGCTCGGTGTAACGGGGGGGCTTCATCCACTTCGCGCCCTCGGGCGCTGCGGGCAAGTCGACCGCCCACTTTTCTACGTTTGGTACAAACGCAGTGAATCCAAGGGAACGTCCGTCTGGGCTCCAGCGCAAGTTGGCGGGCGCCTCGGTCAAATGGGTAATGGGACTGGGGGGCCCGGCGACATCGGCGCGCCAAACATATATTTGCGGTCCCTTCGGTTCGCCTTCGGCGATGAAGGCCAGGCTGCGTCCGTCCGGTGACCACACCGGTCCCGCGCCCTTCGCCAGAAACCGGTGGTGCGACCCATCGATATCCACGAGCCAGATGGCGCTATCCGCGCGGTCGTCCATCCGATTGACGGCGGTGCGCGTGTAAGCCACCTCGTGGCCGGTTGGGGAAACGCGTACCTCGCTTGCGCCCTCAAGATCCAAGTAGTCAGACAGCGCGAAAGGCTGAGGCGCCGCTGCCGCTACGCTCGCCCAACCTAAGAAAAACACTAGCGTGAGCAGTCGGGTCCGCATAAATTCGCCCTTTATCATCAGCCTGAAGAACGTCCGACACTAACGCGATACGACCCAAGGGGGAAGGGCTGGTTGCCAAGCGACCGAAGGGACCGGAAACGGATACGGATACGCGTTGGGTGCACTCTGCTTCCAAGATCGGCGCAAACCCCATCCACCGGTATCGGTCCAGTACCGCGGCCAGCAGCAAGCCCTACACGTGACGCGCGAGGCCACAGGCGGGGTGGCCGGGATTGCGCGGGCGCATGGCACGAGCCGGCGCTGCGACGAGAACGGGAATGATCCCCCGCAAAGGCCTGGTGGCCTGAAATTGCCGACGATATGTCATAAAAGAATCACCTTCCCTGCTTAACCTTGTCAGCTGTACGCGACCACTCAGGCGCCGGCCCACGGTCCGTCCCACTCGCCAGGCGTGGTCCACCAAGAGCACCGGGGCCGCGCGGATCCCGAACGTCAGGGGAAGAATAAAGATGAGCCGATTCAAGGCTTTGAAGATTGCCGTAGCCGCTACATTAGTACTCGTCGGTGGCCCGGCCAGAGCGACGGACAACGAGCGCCAGTCACTGGAAGAGCTACGTAACACCGTCGTGAACCTATTGCAGGCGCTGGTCGAACAGAAGGTCATGTCGCGCGAGCAAGCCGAAGGGCTGGTCAAGGCGGCCCAAGACCAGGCGCAGAAAGCGGCCCAAGAGTCTGAAAAACGGGACGCCGGCGCGGTGCGCGTGCCCTACGTTCCGCAGATCGTCCGTGACCAGATCCGCAAGGAAGTGGCCGAGGAAGTACGGCCCCAGATCGTCAAGGAAGTGGTCGCCGAGGCCAAGCAAGAAGGTTGGGGGGTTCCTGCTGGCTTGCCCGATTGGATCTCTGGTGTGCGCGTTCTGGGCGACCTACGGCTCCGCGCCCAGGAAGATCTGTTCCCGGCGGGGAATCAGGCCAACACCATTCCGGACTTCCAAGCGATCAACGCCGCGGGCTCCATTACCAAACCAGGCCTCTCGGCTTTCCTGGATACGACCGAGAACCGCAGTCGTGTACGCGTACGCGCGCGACTGGGCGTCGAAGCACAGTTACCGGCAAACTTCTCTACAGGCATTCGTCTATCCACTGGTTCGACTTTGGATCCCTCCTCCGAGAGCCAGACGCTCGGCGCGAACGCCGCCCGCTATGGGGTTGGTCTCGACCTGGCCTACCTGCGTTGGGAGCCGAAGGCCACTAACGGGATCCATCCGTTTACCGCAACCGCCGGCCGGATGCCCTCACCGTGGTTCGCGCCAACCGAGTTGGTGTTCGCACGCGACGTGACTTTTGAGGGCGTTGCAACGACTTACCGTCATGGCCTGCGGGCATTCGATCAGGATGGTTCGAATATCTACGCAACGCTCGGTGCGTTCCCGATGCAGGAAGTGCCGCTGAGTCATGCTGGCAACAAGTGGTTGCTCGCCGGCCAATTCGGCGCACGTTTTGACTGGAGTTCGGGTGACAAAATTCGGGCGGCGGCGGCGTACTACGATTTCGTACACGTGACCGGTGTGCGCAATCTGGCAGGCTCGTCGGTTCTGAATTACACCGCTCCACTCTTCGTGCGCTACGGCAACACGATGTTCGACATCCAAAATGATCCGAATCAGTCGTCGTACTTGTTTGGTCTTGCGGCCAAGTTCCGATTGGTCAACGTCGCCGCTTCATACGAGCATCCCATGGGTGAAAAGACGCTGGTCGTCACCGCCGATGTCGTCAAGAACATCGGCTATGACCGTGCCGATATTCTCGCTCGGACAGGCCTCAATCAGCCCGATCGCAGTCGCGGCTACGTGGGTGAAGTGGCCTATGGCGATCTAGATCCTGCCAGCGCGGCGGGGACGTGGCGGGTCGCTTTCGGTTATCGCTACATCCAAGGGGACGCTGCACTGGATGCTTGGACCGATGACTCGTTCCATGGTGGTGGCACGAACACCCGCGGCTATTACTTGACCGGCAACTATGGGATCGCCAAGAACATCTGGACCCAGTTGCGCTATATGAAGGGCGATGTGATCGATTTGCCACCCCCCTTCGTGTATGGACTCGACATCGTTCAACTTGAACTGAATGCTCGGTTCTAAGAGCAACGCCATGCAACACCGAGTCACCGCTCGCATTGCCACCGGGTTGCTGATCGCGGCGCTGGCGCCCGCTGTCTACGGCCAGTCCGCTCGTTCTGGCGGTTCGTCGCCTGGCAGTAGCACCGCGCAACAGGTCATTGCGCAAATGCAACAAGTCGCGCAGGAGCGTACGCAAGCGCAGGCGGAGGCCTCCAAGGCGAAGTTGGATCTTGCGGCGGCACAGGATGAACTGAAGAAATTAAAAGCGGAGTACGTCGCACTCAAGGCCGAGGCGATCAGTTCCGAGCAACTGGTGCGCGCGCAACGCGAAGCGCAGCAGGCCAGCGCGGATCTAGAGCGTGTGCGTGGCAACGTGAATGAGTTGACCCGCCAGTTGCGCGAGAGTGCGTTGCAACTGCGTGAGAGTGAGACGGAGCGCGCGATATTGAAGTCCGATCTGGCAGCCGGGACACGTACCCAGGCAACCTGTACTCGGGACAACGCGGAACTCAGCGCCCTGACTCTCGACATCTTGTCTCGGTATGAAAAACACTTTGGCCACACTGAACCGTTTTTCAAAATTGGACAGGTCCGCGCACACAATTTGGCCGACGAATATCGTTCTAAAGTCGATGATCTGAAAGCACCCTCAGCAGCGTCTGCAGAGCCCAACGCGCACTGATCAAACCGGACTATTTTATGCGTTTCACCCCTGCCCTAGGTCTTGTGGCGGCATTGACCCTCTTGTCTGGATCAGCCACCGCCGCACCGACCCCAGTTGCCGCGCTGGACCCGATCGCGGCCACTGTCGATGGCCAAGCGATCGCGGTGGCAGAAGTGGAGACCCGGGTCTCCGCAGAGCTAGCGCACGAGGAGTCCAACTACAGAGAAACGCTACGTCGTGCGGAATTCTCCCATCGTGCAACCGTGCAGGCGCTGCGTGAAGCGGGGTTAGAAGGCCTCATTCGCGAGCGCACACTCGCCGCAGAAGCCCAGGCAACTGGGCAGCAGCCGGACCAGATCCTCGCCGCCCATATCGCCGCCGATCCGACCGATGAGGAAATGCGGGCTTACTACCAAGCTAATGCAACCGCCAGTGCCCCACCTTACGACCAAGTGGTCAGTGTCATCCGGGAGCGCCTCCAGGCAGAGTCCCGACAGAAAGCTGAGGCAGAGTTGGCGCGCATCCTGCGGGCCCATCACACCGTCGAATGGCGGCTGGCGCGTGAACGGGTCGAGGTGACTGCCGAAGGCCCGGCGCGCGGACCGGCCAACGCCCCGGTGACGCTGGTGGAGTTCGCGGATTTTCAGTGCCCGTACTGCAATCGTCTAGAGACCTTGCTCAAAGGCGCACTGGCCCGTTATCCGACCCAGTTGCGGCTCGTGTACAGACAGTTGCCCATACCGCAGTTGCATCCCGGCGCCCAATTGGCTGCGCAAGCGAGTCTGTGCGCAGCGGAACAGGACCGGTTTTGGCCGCTGCACGATGCCCTGTTTGTGTTTTTTGCAGGCAAGGGCACGCTCGAGGGCAGCACGCTATCGACCTTAGGCGAGGCCGTGGGTTTGGAGCCCGCAGCGTTCAGTACCTGCCTCAACGCGGGCCGTGTAGACGCACTGATCGCTCGTGACACAGCCGACGCCGATCGACTCGGGGTCGAAGGAACACCCGCGCTATTCCTGAACGGTCGACCGCTCCGTGGCGGCGTCAGCGAAGATTCGCTGCGCGACGCTATTGACGAAGAGTTGGCACTGCTGGCGCGTCCGCGCGGGTGAGCGCGCGCGCGGCGAGTCTGCTGGCCGAGGCCGCCGCGGCCGAAGCCCGTGGCGATCGGGAGCATGCAGCACGGCTGTACGAGGCACTACTGCACGAGGAGCCGTTGGAGCTACGCGCCAGAGTGCGACTGGCCGCAGTGGAATTGGCGCGGGGTCGGCACGGTCAGGCTGCGGCGCATTATGCGAGCGCGGGGAAGCTACGGCCGGACGTCCCGCAAGTCGCTTATAACGAGGCGCTCGCCTGGATTGCTGCCGGAGCGCTAGAGGCGGCGCTCGCACCGCTGCGGCACGCGCTCACGCTCGATCGACGATTTGCCGACGCGCACCTTGCCCAAGCGGCCACACTACGCGCCCTGACACGGTATTCGGAAGCTGCTGACGCCGGGGACGCGGCACTCGCCGCCGGGGTCGATAACGCGGCACTCGCGGCGGAGCATGGATTAGCGTTAGCGGCAGCGGGACGCCATGAGGCGGCCATTGGGCGCTTCGGCGATTCGGTTCGGCACGGCGGCGATGTGGTGGAGATGCGCTTCCAAGCAGGCTGCTCGGAGCTGGCCCTGGATCAGGCAAAAGCTGCGCTAGCGGCCTTTGATGGTGCACTGGCGGGGCGGCCGGGCTGGCTCGAGGCGACCATCAACCGCGCCATCGCGCTGAATGCGCTCGGGCGATTTGCAGAGGCCCTGGCCAGTTGCGAATCCGTCGCAGAGCCGCCCCGGGTGGATACGCTTCGAACAGCTGGCCGCGCCCTGTACGCCTTGGGGCGCTTGGATGAGGCTGGGGAACGGCTGACCAGAGCACTCGATCTGGATCCGAATGATCATGAGGCATGGGAGCTGCTGACGACGATCTACGCCGAGGCGAACGTCTCCGGGCCACTCTTGCTGCACGTCGTCAACCAATCGTTGCGCACGTGGGTGGGCGGGACGCCCAGTCGGGATGCTGCGCGCGTGCGCCTGCTCTCCATCCGCGTCGGCGCCCTCTATGCAGTACTCGATATGGATGAAGCCGAGCAGACCGTTGACGAACTGGTTGCACTGGCAGCAGATTTTCCGTTAGCGCTCGGTCATCAAGCCTTCGCCCACAGTGCCAATCTCGATTGGGTCGACTTTGCCGAGCGCCGGGCGCGGCTGCTGCGCGGTGTGCGCGCCAACGAGCCGGTGACCACACCCTTCCAGTTTTTGCCGCAATGCGACGACCCGGCCTTGCAACGCCAATGTGCCGAGTACTACATGGGGCTTGTGCACCCCGCACTACCGCCGCTGTCATCACACACGGATCCGACAGGACCGCGTATCCGCATTGGCTATCTGTCGGGGGACTTCCGCGATCACCCGGTCTCCCACCTGCTCGCTGCGACTCTCGAAGCCCACGATCGCAGCCGCTTCGAGGTGTTCGGATTTAGCTCCCATCTGGTGCGCGATGGGGAGCCAGTGACGGATCGTATTCGCGCAGCATGCGACCATTTCGTACCGCTGTCCGGCGTGTCCAATGACGAAGCCGCACAGCGGATTCGTGCCGCGGGCATTGATATTCTGATTGAGTTGAATGGGTTGACGGCAGGCGAGCGGCCCGGCATCGCAGCCCAACGACCCGCACCAGTACAGGTCAACTTTCTCGGTTACCCCGGCACGATTGGCGCACCTTACCTCGACTACATTCTGGCTGACGCAGCGGTGATTCCACCGCATGCAGAACCGCATTACACCGAGCAGGTCGTGCGCCTCCCCGGTTCTTTCCTGCCGCCTGGCGACGGCCGCCGTGCAGCACCGTCTCCTGGTCGCGCGGCGCTTGGATTGCCGGCCGACGCCATCGTACTGGCCGCTTTTCACAGCGGCTTTAAGCTGTCGCCGGAGCTATTCGCCGTCTGGATGCGGCTTCTGCAAGAGCAGCCACGGGCGGTACTCTGGATGAGCGCCGCCTCTGACCGGGCCCGCATGCGCGTCCGCGACGCCGCCACGGCCGCAGGTATTGATGCCGACCGGATCCACTTTGCGCAGCGCATTCCCTCCCGCAGCGAGCATCTGGCCCGGCTCAGTGCAGCCGACCTGATCCTCGATACGCCAATCTACAATTCTCATTCGTCGGCTTTGGACGCGCTGTGGTGCGGGGTACCCATCCTAACGGCCCGCGGAGCGGCATTCGCAAGTCGCGTGTGCGGCTCGCTACTCGACCTGATTGGGTTGTCCGATACCGTGGCCTCTAATCTCGCCGAGTACGAACACTTCGGCCTGAAACTGGTGACCGAGCCTGGGCGCTTGCAAGCACTACGAACGGCAGTAGAGCGTGGGATCGAGTCAGCGCAGCTGTTTGATTGCAAACGACACACGCTTCGACTCGAAACGGCCTTTGAGCAGATGCACGCGCGGCGACTGCTCGGCTTGCCCCCGGCGTCCTTCGACGTAACAGATTCGGTTCGCGCCTAGAGGCGCGACGAGATCCGCAGCTTCACCTGCGCCGGCATCTCGCGCGGGCGTTCCTCACGCAGACGACCCACCTTGGCGATGGTGCGCTCGATGAGCGCATCCGTGTCTTTGCTGCCGGTTGACGACAGCAAATGGGCGTCCGCGATGCTGCCATCGGTATTGACATGGACAGACAGCAGCACGGAATAACGCCGGGAGCGCAGCTCTTTCTCGGTGGCAAGACGGTCATTGATGGCATCGCGCAAGATCTGCGTATACCAACCGAAGATTGCGCCACCGCTACCGGCCAGATCACGCCCACCTTTACGTGCGGCCAAACCAAAGGCATCGCTGCCAGCACCCCCCTCGGCATCGAGGCCCAGAGGTCCCGCTTGCGACGGATTGTTATCCGGCGAGGGATCCGGTTCGTTCTGGGGCACCTGTTCGGGCTGGTGATCCTGTGGCGGCGGCGGGGGCGGCTGGTTTTCCGGTGGTGGCGGTGGCGGCCGCACGATCTGGATGTTCTGGACCTCGCGCTGTTTCTTCTGCGCGGGCGCCAGTAGAACCGCACGCAACGCAAACCCAACCAACACAATCAGCGCGAGACCGATCAGGGAACCGATGATAACTGGTGTGGGCGGTCTCTTGCGCGCGGTCATGCGATCACTTCACAACACGCTGCGTGACCAAACCGAGCTGGGTAATCTCCAGTCGATTGACCAGATCCAACACATCCACAATGCGCTGGTACTGCAGACCGCCATCGGCCTTGATAATCACGGGCAGATTCGGATTGGCGCCCTTGTACTGACGCAGCAACGATTCAAGCTGCGGCAGGCTCACCGGAAAGGTGTCCAAAAACAGCGTGCCATCGGCTGTAATGGTGATGGCCTTGGTCTGCGGCTTGGCTAACGTAGGTGCCTGACTTGCTTTGGGCAAATTGACCTTGATGCCTTGTACCGTCGCGGTGCACATGATGATAAAGATCACCATGAGCACATAGGCGAGGTCGAGCATGGGGGTGATATTGATGTCGTCATAGACATCTTTTTCGCCGCTGTCGATGGATCCGGACATGCGCGTCTACTCCCGCTTCAGGACAGCTGTTCGGCAATGCGGGTGATCACTTCGTCAGTGAACACGCGATTCTCGATGGTGATCGCCTTGATCCGAGTGTTCAGCCAGTTGTAGCCGAACAAGCAGGGGATCGCGACCAGTAGGCCGGCCACGGTCGCCGCGAGGGCGGCGGCGGTGCCCGGCGCGATCGCGTTAACATTGACGTCACCGGACGCGGCGATAGCGGCAAAGGTGATCATGACACCGATGACCGTACCGAGTAGGCCGAGAAACGGTCCGCCGGAGATCGCGATTGTCAGCAGCACCATGCGCGCCGAGAGCCTCTGCTGTAGGCGCGCCTGCGCGGCATCCATCGAGGCGCGAATGGCCTCAAGCATCGGCTGGGAGATACGCGTCCCCGCAGGCGCGTGCCGCGGTACACGCTTATACAGTTCCGTCGTGCCGATATCATAGAGCTCACGCAGCGTGCTTGCGGCATAAGCGGTGTCCGTCGTGTTATCAATGCCGGTCACGTCGGCTGACTCAGCGTACAACACGCGAAAGGCCGTGTTCGCTTTTTCGACGGCACCCAGCAGCACGGCTTTGAGCACCATGACAATGAGTGAGCAGATCAACAGGAAGAAGCACAGACCGATCACAAACCAACCGTCAGAGGTCAGGTTTTTAGCGATGGTGACGAAGTACGAGCCACCGGTAGACTCTTTTTGGCCGTCGGCGCCATACGTCACGAACGTGCTATCTACACCACCTTTCGCCATCGCTTTCAGCCAATCGGCAGAGCGCACGACCTTCGAGAGGCCCACTTCATCGATCTCGCCGACGAACGGGTGCGCACCCAACGCATCTGCACCGAGGCTCACGACGCCGTTCAGATCCGCCACCGGCGCGGCGACCTTGCCAGTCTCAGCGCCGTCCACATAGAGGATGACCTGCCCACCTACGGCGCTAGCGGCCAGAAAGTGCCATTCACCGACTGGGAGATCGACCGTCGCATTGACCACTGCAGTGCCAATCCGCGCGTAGGGCTTGGTGCCGTTCACGCCGAGCACAAAGGACTTTGCCGCCTCGGTGACAGCGAACACGGCCGCGTCCGGTTGCGCGGTGTTGATCTTGATCCAGGCCGTCGCGGTATAGCCTTTCGATGCCATCAGCGCGAGCGCAGGCGATGGACCGACCTTGACCGCATGCGCGGCGGCAGTGGCAATGCCCGCGCCGGAGAAGGCGGCCGGCACCACGCTGGCCTCGGAGGCGGTGGCGTTGTTGTGGTAATCGGTCGCGTCTTGCGGCAGCCCTTCGCCACCAAAGTGCAGCGCGAGAATTTGGTCGGCATCATAAGTACCCGGCGCGTCGCCGCCGTTCGGGGCATCTGCGTTCCCGTAGTACAGATAGGCCTTGCCCTGCTTACCTCCTGCGATCTTCGGCAAGCGCACCCAGATGTAGGCCATCTGCGACTGCGGATCGTATTTCTCTACGTGATACTTCAACAGCGTTTTGTCGTCTTCGGCAACGAGGCGCAAATCAGAGCCATCCGGCTTCGTGTCAGCGAAGTAGGAAAAATTCGCCGTCGACAAGCGCAGCAGCACCGGCGCATCACCGACGCCAGCGGCAATATCCGCGCCCGTAGGGGCCAGATCAAAGGTGAGTTCTTTGCGGAATTTCCAGTCGTTGCTCCACCAGGAAGCGGCCGCAAGACCGGGCATCAGGGCCAGACCAATGGCAACGGCGCTCAGTATTTTCTTCATCTTAGGTCCTCGAAGCTCGAAGAGTTTTCCTTGCGGAGGAATCTCTTAGTGGCGGGTTAATGTTCTTGCAGTTGGTGATCAGTGCTTCTGACGGCGCAGACAGTCCGCATCGTCCTGCTTGCAGTCGTCCTCACCCAGACTCACAACAGCAACGTCGAGCATGCCGACAGGCAACTCCGACAGCTTTGTTTTCTGGGCACGTTCATTTGCATCGGTGGAGTTGTTCGCGCCGCTAGCAGCGGCGGCACCGGTGCTCGAGGCGCCGGATAGGCCTGCGCCAATACCGGTTACCGCGACGGGGACGCCCACCGACGAACCACTGAAGCTGATGTTGTTGGCACCGAGCACGGCGGTGGCTCCAATCGTGATGTTGCCGGCCACGATGCCCGCGTCATTGGCATTGACGACACCGTGTGGCGCGAATAGATCCACGTCGCCTGGCGTTGCATCCGGCGACGTCGCCAGTGCTTGAATGCCCGAACCGGTCAACGCGGTGGGGAAGATCTGCGTAACCTGCCCGTTGGCGTTGACGGTAATGATAGGCGGTGGGGCCGAAATAGACGTCTTTGCACCACGCCCCGCGTCGATATCCGCGGTAGTGGACCAGATCAGGATATCGCCGCCATCGGCAGCAAAGATGCGGGACTGGTTCACCTGTACGTCGGTGTTAGCAACCAGCGTCACCGAACCCACGTTCGCCGCGACGATGCCGAGCTGGGAGGGATCTTTAAACACGCCGAACGAGGAGGGTGCTGCCGCCAAGCCCACGTTGATCTGCCCACCCGGCGCATACAGGTCGATGTCGCCACCTTGTAGCGTATAGACCCGACTGAAATAGAGCAGCAGATCGCCCGCATAGCGGGAGGTCGGCGTGCCCTGACGCGTATCGGCGCCCGGGAACAGGCTGGTCAATGCGTTAAAGGCACGCGAGTAATCGTTATGCGTCACGCCCGCAGCCGCGGCAGCCCGGCCGCCCGCACGCAACTCAGAGACAAAGACTTGCTCGATCAGTCCCAACTGCTGGGTCGGCGTCAAGGCAGCAAAAACGGTGAGAGCATCCGCTTTAGTGGCCGGGGTCACACCGGTCATTTTGCCAACGTAGCCAATGAGCCACGCCGCGTAGGCCGTACCGGGCGAAGCGGTGAC
This sequence comes from uncultured Pseudomonadota bacterium, assembly GCA_903908265.1. Classification (GTDB taxonomy): domain Bacteria; phylum Pseudomonadota; class Gammaproteobacteria; order Steroidobacterales; family Steroidobacteraceae; genus CAIKZZ01. The sequence continues at coordinate 22,302 of CAIVRI010000085.1, read as the reverse complement.
CAGACCGTACTGCTCGGCGTCCGTGAACGCCAAATAAGCGGCCAACGCCGTTGGTAAATCTGGCGGGTTTGTTAAATGCAGCGTTGTCTGGACAAAGGTCTCTAGCGCGTTGGCATCAAACGTGGTGTCGGTGACGTAGGTCTTAAAGAACGTGGGCGCCTGCATTTGGTCACCAACGCCGGCCAGCATAGCCAAATTGGCGCCCTGTGCAGGTAGCGCGGCGTTGGACAGGTTACCAGAGGTGGTAATACCCCCTGACGTACCCAGATCCACGGTATGGCCGGCGATGACAACTAATGCGCCGGGACCGGCCACATCCACAGTACGTTCATTGGGATTCAACAAGCCAGTGCCAGGATCGCGACTGAGTCCGTAGCGGATATCGTGCCCCGCCTGCACGAGGTCAACGCTGCCGGCATCGAGGTTCTGCACCGCCAGTCCGAGGTCCAAAATGTCGTGGCCGGCGATCACGTCAATAGGCTTCGCGCTCTGAATCGAAACGTGACTGCCGGTATCACCGGGCTGCATGACGATGTCGCCGGTGAGCGCGACAACAAGATTGGGCGTGGGGTCAACGACGCCCTGCGCATCAATATGGGTCGGCGTCGGGGCATGCGCCAGCGGCAGGTACGCATTCGGCGTGTCCAGGATTTGTAAATAGTAAACGGAAGTTGCCGGTGCCTCGGGCGTGCCTAAGAGTGCCGGGGACATATCCGACTGCACGATGTCGATGACGTTGCGCCCATAAGGGGTCGCAATATTGATGTTCTGGTTGGCGAGCAGGTTGAGCGTGCCGCGAGTGGAGGGCCACAAACTCATGCTGCCCTGCACGTTGATCGAGCCCGATAGCGCAATCGCATCCACGTTCGGGGGATAGGCCCGTAGCGTCGGACTCCAGTAAGTGGCGAGAAAACTGGAGGCTCCCACGGGCAGGTTAATCGAGCCAAAGGCAATCGGATCGGCCGGCTGGGTTGCGTTCTCTAAAGTCACGTCACCACCGGCGGAGATCAGTCTTACGGTGCCAGTGTCGCCATAGGTCGAGTAATACTCCTGCCCCGGGTCGTACCCTTGCAACGTGGAACGGGGCAACAGGGTGGGATTCACGACCGTATCGATAGTGAGGTTCTGTTGTGCTTCTACCGAGATGGTGCCGTTACCCAGCGCGAGCACCGGTGCGTGCGGGGCGATTGGCTGCAGGAATCCTTGCAAGAACACCGTCATCCAGGAGCCATCGCGCAGACTACCGCCGGCCGACAGATTGGCACCGAGACCCATGCCGAGATAAGAACCGCCAGCGATGTCACGACCGGCGCGAACCTGCAGCAAGCCCGAGCCCAACTGTAAAATCTGCGTACCCGTCGGCGTACCGTCGCCGACCGGCATGCCAATAGTCGGGACGTTGGCGCCGACATCGAGCAAATCGCGGCCGGCCGTAATGTGCAGATCGCCGCCGCCCAGCGCGCCAAAGCCCTGCTCGAACATGCCGAAATTCACGGACCAAGCGCTCGGGTTGTAACCGACTATGGAGGACACGTTGGTGCCAGCGCGCCACAGCCAATCCGTGTAGAGCTCATCGGAGGGCGCACCCACCACATCGCGGCCGGCCGTGACTGACACATTGCCGCCGCCAGTCGGGTAGGCCAATCCCTGAAAGTTGGAGTCCGTATCGAACAAAGGCAGTCCGCGCGGATCGGCAGTACCTGCGGTGTAGACGACGGACGCTTGATTGCCGAGCACGACGTCGCGGCCAGCGGCAATGTCGATAAAACCGGTACCTGTGCGTACGACCGTCGGTCCGCACACCGGGTTACACATGCCATACGGATTATTAGGATCGAGCGGCATGCCCGGTGCGATATACACGTCACCACTAAGTCCGCTCATCGCGAGGGCACTCGTAGATTGCACGGCGAGCGGCGCACTCGCCGTAAGGTCCGCACCGCCCACCAGACGATAGGACCAAGACGGGCCAGTGCCCGGCTGCAAGGTATAGCCACCGTAAATAGAGGTACCGGCAAAGCCATCCGACAGCGAGCCCCATAGGTTCACAGAACCCGTCGCCCGCAGTGTCAGGATGCCCGGCAGATCGCCGTTAGGGCCAAAGCGCCAGCTGTAACCATTGGGGCCGACGTTCTGCGGCGCCAAATTCCAAGTGGTGTACATATTCAAATCACCGCTGGCGGTAATTTCCACGCCCGGCGCCACCGAGAACGTCGGATCGGTATCTTTGCCAAGCGCTTGCGCAATCAGCGGCGCATTCGCGCCGAATGCAGCGGCATCCGCCCAAATCGGATTCGTGGGATCCGCGGTCACGACGTTCCAGTCGATCACGCCCCCATTACCGAAGGCCGAGAACACTGCGCCCTGCGTGTCGTAAGTGCGGAACCCCTCAACGACGGTATGACCGGCCCCGTTGATGGTCCCGGCCACTTGCAGCTGCGCCTGACCAGGCGCCGCAGTCAGCACAGAGTTTGCGGCATCCGCCGGCAGTCGCAACCAGACCGAACCGGTTGCCGTATCCCCCTGACCCGCGACCGAAATCAGGGAACCCGATGCGAGATAGAGGCCGCCCGTTGCGGTCTCAAGAGTCACCTGCCCACCGCGCGTTGCATAACCCGTGGCATCGGCAAGAATAGAACCCTCGAGATGAATGTCGCCGGACGCGGCAATTTGCACCGACCCCCCGGTCGCACTGCGGGCATCGATCGTGCCGGCGATATCAATACCGCCTTGATCGGCCTCAAGAGCCACCGAGGTCGCCCTCAGCGTAGTGCCGGCTGCAAGGGTGAGATCACCCATGCCGCGCTGACGGACAGCCAACTCACCGTTAAAGCCCGACTGCGCATTCAGCGCAAGCACGGCTGCCAGATCCACGCTCGTGACATCGAGTGCCAGTGCAGCACCCGTCGCCGCGGTACCACCCTGTCCCTTAAAAGTGCCGGCCAGCGTTGCAGTGCCCGTTGCGGCCGCGATCGAGAGGCGCCCCGCATGCCCTTGTCCTTGGCCTGCCGACACGTCGACTGTAGCGCCAGCGGCAACGATCACGTCGCCACCCGTCGCCGTAAGGGTCACGTTCCCGCCGGCCGCGCTGACCGTCTTGCCCGCGTAGGTCTGAGAGAAACCCGCCACATCGACTAACGCACCAGAGCCGAGCGTGACGGCACCGGCATCGGCGATCAGATCAATCGTACCCGCGGGTGTGCGCACGGCGGTCGCGAGCGTGACGGACGTGCCTTCTAACTGTAGGGCGGCGCCAGCGGCGGGATGCATAGTGGGGTCGATCGTGCCCACGGACATCGCGGTCAGCGCGCCGTTCGCGGCAAGGCGCAGCGCCACGGGGCCCGCAGCGACTATTTCCGGCGTGTATAGATTCAGGTCACCGGCAGCGGCAACCACACCCGACCCGCCGGCGATCATGGCCTGCGTTGCGGTAAGGTTCGTCGTGGCCATGCCGTCAAACACAAAATCACCACCAGAGAAGGTGATCTTGTCGGCATTCACGGTCACGGTACCGCTACCCGGCACCGAGGTCGGTGTGACGCCACTGCGCGTCGAGGATCCGAAGGACACCGTTCCGGCCGTGACGGTGAGCGCGGCATCGGCAGTGGCCGCCTGTAGGCCCGGCGCGAGTACGTCGAGATGGGACAGATCCAAGCTGGCTTGACCGAAAATTTGAATTTCGGTCGGGGACAACAGCGCGAGATTACCGGCGTTGAGTCCAGCGAGCAGACTCGGCGTCAGTGATAGTCCAACGAATCCATCGGAAACAGTGCCGAGCGCGACGGTAGTGGCGCCGAGGATCACCTGCGCGCTGGCGGCGGCCAGAGAACCTGCAAAGTCGAAGGTACCACCCGATAGCATCGCCACCGTACCGGTACCACTGACGGTGGCGCCCACCGCCACGGTGACATTACCGGCATAACCGCCATCCGTATACCGGTAGCTCTGGCTGCCATTGGACACGCCGACGAAACTGGCACCCGAGGGCGCAATGAGTGGTTGGAACGTGGTCTGGGCAGCCGCCGTCGAGCTGACGCTACCGCCGGTTTCAATCGTCACATTGGAGGCCGCAGCCAAGAGCACTTCATTGCCTAACAGTGCGCTACCCGTACCGACGATGACCGTGTCGGCGCCAATATTGACCAGCGCACCATTCGCAGTGGCAGTACGGGTAGCGCCCAATAGAATCGAATCAGCGCCTATCGAATCCAACTGGGTCGGGTCAAGCACCACGAACCCTGCGGGGGCATTCGCGCTATCACCCACATAGATGTAGGCACTAGAGAAATCCAGCGCGCTACCACGCGAATCCTTCGCCGTGTGCGTGCCATCGATATGCCCATTGAGCGACGCAGACAGCGTTGCGGCAATGGCCACGCTACCGGCGTCGATGGGCAGTTGCGGCACCGCAGTGCCATTGGCGGCGGATTGGTTGGCGAAGAAGGCACTTGCAGATGTAGTCGAGTAGCTCGCGAGCTTGCTGGCGTAAGTGCCTGGCATCACGAGGAAGCCGGTGTAGCGCGTGCTGCCAATACCCGTCTCACCCCAAGTCCGGTAGCCGGCCATCACGACGCCGCCGTTCAATTGCGTCTGCGCGCCAACCGGTGAGATATCGGCGTAACCGGGAGCAGCCTGTACTAGATACGCACCCGGCAACAAGGCGTAGCGCGCCGGCAGCAACGTATAGACACCGGCCGGTAGCCCATTACCACCGGCAAGGTAGACGCTGGATCCAACCGTGGGGGCGAAGCCTAGGGAGAGCAAGGGATCTATGGGAGCGGCAATCGGCTGCACGCCCGGGATCACGGCGTACAAGCCCGGACTGACGAGGTTGGAGAGCACGTCGCGGGTGCCGCCGAGACCCGAGGTGAACTCACTCGCGAGCAAGTCGCCACCACCGGAAACATCCAGCGTCGCGCCTTGCTGCAGATTGACGCTCGCCGCGTTAATCACGATGGATTTAGACGGCGGCAGAATCGCACCGGCCTCCGTACCATAGACCTGCAACTGCGAGGGCGTAATGGGGTAAACCCAAGACAAACCACCCTGCGTCTGACCAAAGGGAATCGTCAGCCCGTTTCCGGACACCGACGTCACACTCCCCGGTAGCAAGTTGACGGTTGGGGCATTAAAAATAATCGTGCCAAACGGCGCGCGCAGCGTACCGGCATCATTGATCTCGCCTGCATTGAGCGTCAGTTGGCCCGCAGCGGAGTACAGCGGCGCCGCGGCACCGGTCATCTGCTCAATCGATAACACCCCGGTGCTGCCATCGCTAGGAGCGACCGAAATGCTGTACTGGGTCAGCGTCGCTGGGTAGATCTGTTGCGCGGCGAGCGTGAGCGGCGCAGCCGACACGAGTTGGCCGCTCCAATTGGTCGCACCACCCACCTGCACACCGACTAAGCGCAGGTCGCCACCCGAGGCGAGCCGCGCACTCGCAAACCCATTGAGGTCCAACGAGCCTACCAGCGATAGCAGGCGACCCGCCTCCACATCGAGCGTGGCGGTGCCCGTCTGCGGATAAGGATTGGAATACTGGGCCGTGAGATCCAAAGAACCGAGGGTCAGGTAGGGCGCGGCGAGTGAGATCGTGCCAGTACCCAAGCCCATGATCTCGGAGGCATCCACCGTCAACGAAAGCGCCGGATGTAACGAGACACCGGACGCAAAGGCAACCGTACCAGGAGCAACGGGGTACGCGGCGCCGCCCGAGGATTCGAGCAGCGTAGCCGCCGCAAGACCGATCTGATCAAAGCCGCCGGCCTCGATCGTCGCGGCAGCGACCGTGCCTACACCATTCAGAGTCTCCGGGATTGCCTCGCCTTCCGGCACCAACACGGTCTCATCACCGGTCGTAATCGTCAGGACGCGCGGGGTCTCGGGGTAGCCCCCGGCCACCCGACCACCGCTATTGGTCAAGTCGCCATTGAGTAGGAGATTCAGCGTGCCGCCGGCCGCAGCAGCCCCGGTGATCGAAGCCCCAGTGCCTGCGTGCGCAGATAGCGTGCCCGCAACCTGCAGCGTCTCTGCGCCTTCCAGGTTGAGCGTGCCGCCGGCGGACGCAACATCGATGTGCGCGTAGGCCAGATCCGTGGGCGACAGACGCACATCGATCATCGCGTGCGTACCGTCCGCGCGCAGCACGGAACCGGGCATCAAGAAGAGCGAACCCACTTCGGCGAGCACACTGATCGTGCCACCCGACAGCACGGTGCCGAGATGGAGTTCTGCTGCATTCGGTGTGGGCAGAAACGTACCCGACACATCAATCGTCGCCTCAGGCCCGACCCAGATACCCTGGTCGGCCCGATAGCCTTGCGGCGACAAAGCGCCAACGAGATCCAATTTCACCACGCCACCTGGCGCGATGATCGTGCCATTGTCGAAGATGCGCGAATCGGATTTGAGAATCACCGTCGCGGTCGCATCTGCAACGATCCGACTACCGGTCTCGATCGTCAGATCGCCATAACCACTTTGCCCGTTGTTCGGCGCTAGCGATGCCAACGTGAGATTGACCGGACCGCGCTTGCCGAGCGGCAGCGTTGTCGTTTCGACCAAGCCCGCCAGTGAGGTGGTCGAGGCCGCAGTGGCGGCGCCATAGGCTAGGGTCCAGTTCTTCTGGATCAGTTCCAGATCCGTGCCTGCCTCGACGGTCAAGGACCCCATGTTGGCGGTGACGGCAATGTTCGCGAAACCGTGATCGGTAAAGAGCGAGGGCGCCAGTTGGGTTGCGGCGCCATCGGCACACGTCGCTGTGCCAATGCACAGCGACGGTAGCGAGAGCGCAAGGCTGCCGCCCTTGGATAGCGAGAAGGCCTCGAGATCGGCGCCCAGTACACTGGGGCCAGTGCCAGTGATTTTAATGGCGCCCCCGGTACCTGCGACGAGACCACCCGAGGCCGTGCGTTGCGCGCCACCGTCCGCGGCGATCGTGACCCCGGCCGGCAGTTCCAAGGATCCCCACTGCGCATTGATAGTAACCGCGCCGCCGTCGATTAGAAGGGGTGCACCTTGTCCTGCGCTCGCGGCATTGCCATCGTTGACCCAGACGCCGGAGACATCGATCTTCGCGCCGGAATCTACATAGATACCTGGGTCACCGGCAAAGCCGGTGGGTGCAGCCGTCAACGACACCGAACCACTCGGCGCCTCGATCGCACCAGCCAGATCAATCCGACCGGCCGCGAGCGTGATCGATCCGCCGATCCCCGGTGTTAGGGCAATCCCCGCGGGCACATTGATCAGACCGGTCGAGTACACCTCGAGGCGCGTCACCGCGCCGACACCCAGCAGGGAGGGATTGATTCGTGAAGTGAAATCCGCAGGCAGCAGATCGGTCAGCGGATTAAAGGCATCTCCAGCGTCGTTCTTGAGCGCAGGTAAAACTGCACCAGAGGCAAAGGTGACATCGCCGAGAAATTCGGACTGCGACAGATCACCCACCGCGCCGCCATTACCGAGCACCAGTCGCCCGCCTAGCGGCACCTGATCGGACCACCGGTAGAGCATACCCGTTGGAACGTCGGTAGGCGCATAGCGCTGCAACGGCCCGACCTGAATGGAGGCATCAATCTTGCCGTCAAAAATCACGTGCGGCGCCACCACCGTCAGTGAGCCGGCATCTTTGCCTTCGATATAGCCGGCCGTCCACACGCCGTTCGGATTGCGACCAAACGAAGCAGCGGAAACGGCCGTACCCCAGTGTGGATCCGAGGCCGTGATGCTGTCGAGAGTGCCGGCGTAACTGCGGTTCGGGTCGGCCAAGCCGATGTCGTAGGCCACTCCGTTCGTGCCGAGCAATGTGCTGGTCTTGACATAGCCGGCCTGCCAATCAATCGCCCCACCGGCGAGATTGATCGTCGCGCCACTACTTGCAATCAAAGCGCCGCTGCTCGTCATCGTGACCGTGCCGCCGGTCAGATTGCGTTGGTAAACGTCGCGCTGTACAGCAGCAGCATCGCCCATGAGGTCAGCGATCGGTGTACCGATCCAGAGGGAGCCATCGGGATTAGTGCCATGCAAGCGCTGATCGACCCACACCGTCTGGCCACGCAATGCGCCGTTGCGCTGCTGCGGGGAATTGGCAAGTTCGCTGCCGCGCAACTGCACTTGCAATCCATTGTCGGAAACGGACTGCTGCACCACGGCGCCTGAGACGTCGATCACGGCGCCATCGGCCATATAGATACGACCCGCATCGGGGGCAGCGCCCGGCAGCAGGCCAAACGGACTCAAAACCGCGGTCAACGAGACATTGCCGCTGGTGGCGGTCACGCGCGCATTTTCTAGCAGATCAATAGAGCCACCGGCGATATCAATCCGCGATTTAGGCTGCGCATTCGCATCGACCGTTTTGTCGGTACGCGCGCCTTCCAAGGTCACTTCGGTGACACTGTTAGCGCCGAGCGTGACGGCGCCGACACGATCCGTCTGCAGCACACCGCCCTGATTCAACTGCGTCGCCGGCGTATCGCCGGCCTGGAGGCGAATCGACCCGTTCGTGCGTACCGTCGTGGTGGCCGAAACGCGACCATTTTGGTTCACGGCAAGACCGGCCAAGGTCACATTGCCGCGTGCAGCGGCAATGTCACCGACACCACCCAGTCCATCGCCGGTACCGGCATTCGTGACAGTGCCGCCATCACCGACAGCAATGAGTAGGCCGCGCAGCGTCGGGTCGGAACTGGCCAACAAAAACGCGCGCTGACCTGCGCCCAGAATGGTCTGCCCATCCGGACTGGAGAGGTGACCGGCGTTGCTGATATTGGGCGCAAAGACCAAAATCTGACCACCGTTGGCGGTGATCGAGGCGCCATTCTGAATCGTGATATCCCCGCTAGGCAGCGTCGTAAGCGTGCCATCGTCGGGATTGATCTGCGTGTAGTAATCAAAGGCGGGCAGTCCTAGAGGGCCGAGGCCCGCCAATCCGAACGCGTTAGGACCTGCGAGTGGATTGAGAGCGAGACTAGACGCGACCAAACTGCTGACATTGACCGTACTGCCCTGCCCAAACAAAAACCCGTTCTGGTTTAGAAGATAGACGGTCCCGTTTGCGGTCAGGGATCCCCAAATCTGACTGGGGTCTTGCTGCCAAATTTGGTTGACCGCAACCGCGCTCGAGTTCGGCTGAACGAAGTTGACGGAGTAGCCTTTGTCGATGTTGAAACTGGCCCAGTTCAACAGCACGTTCTGTACCGACTGATTCACCGTCATGGACGTAGGAGTCGGGGTCGTTAGGGTGGCGCCGCCGTTCGGGGCCCAGCCAGGAATCAAGGTGCCACAGGCGCCGGGCGCACAAGGGACCGGCAAGGGTTGTGCGAGCGGCACATACCCGGTCGGTGTGGTGGCCCCCACCAACAGGGGCACGGCCAACGATAGCGCCAGGGCCGCACGCACAGCCCGACGCAGTGATCGTGACGAAAGGGGGGCTCTGGCCGAGGGTTCGGTACGGTGCATCGTCTCGTCCTTAAAAACTGTATTTGACGAGGAAATCGAAACGGGGATCCGTGCTCACCGGCGTGCGCGAGTCCTTCGAACCCTTGTGGCGGGCCAGGGCCCAGTCAAAGGAGGCATCGAGTTCGTTACCGAGTCCAAACTTGAGACCACCACCGACACTGTCTAGGTAGACTCGCGCCGGTTGCCCAGGTAACGGCAACTGTGTGATCCCGATACCGTGATCGGTAAAGAAGAATAAATTGCCGTGCAACTGACCACGGGTCCAGGTCGGCAAGCGTAATTCCACGCCACCCGCGATACCTGCGTCCGCGAGTTCTTCCGCCTCCAAGTAGCCGCGCACGGTGTCGGCGCCGCCAAAAACGAACTGCTCGTTATTGATCAGCGGTTGGTCGGCGTATTGGGCATTGAGACGGCCACCCACCGACCAACCCTTCGGCAAGTGCCAGAACGCTTGCGTAGAGGCGCGCAGGTAGGCAAAGCCTGCGTGTGCGTTCGCGCGCTTGTATGCAAACTGGCGTTCGTCATTGAGCAGGCCGCGCAAGCCCAATTGCGTACTCACACTGGCCTGCGCGTCGTAGTGGTCGGTGCGTTGCATCGCACTGAACTGGGCGGTCCACATCAGATAGCGGATGGGGGTGCGCAAACTGTCCTTGTCCAGACGAATGTTTTCGCCAAAGTCCTTATAGTCCACGCCAATGCTCATCGATGCGCTACGGGTAGCACTCGAGGCGAGATCGCGATTGAGACGCAAGCCGTAGATGCTGCCGTTACCGATCACCGCGAGGGTGCCCGCGGCCGCTACATTACTATCGGAGCGAATCGCATAGCCGGACCACGACACGGCTTTCCATGGCGTATGGCCGGCATAACTGAGCACGCCGAGTTTGACCTGCGACGTATCCTCGGGAGACGTTTGCAGCATGAGGGATATCGTTTCAGCGCGCTGAAACAGATTTTCATAGGACACGCTCGCGATCATGCGCAGTGGCGTCGTGTCTGCCGTATAGCGATTATCAAATTCGAGCGAAGCATGTAATGGCAGTCGATCCTGCACCGCCAAATCCACTTCTACAGTGCCCGGCGTCGAACCAGGCTTGAGAACAGGAACGACTTGGCGGTCGCGCGCCTCTTGCGCAAGGTTGGTTAATTCTTGCTGGAACGCGGGCAGTTTAGGTACCGAGCCGGCTTTGATCGACGGCAGGCTCTCAAGAATCCTGCGTTCCGAGTAATAGCGCGCGCCGGCAATGCGCACCTTTTCCACACGCCCCTCGGTCACTTGCAGTCGGACAACCCCGTCATCCACCGTCTGCTCAGGAATATCCACAAGGACGGTGCCAAGCCCCGCCTCGCGGTAGGCTGCGACCAACGCATCGCGCGCCGCTTCCACAGTGGCAATGGTCTTGTGCTCGCCCAAAAACGAATAGACGGCCGACTCAATTGCCCGCTCGTCCAATGTGGTATTGCCGAGGACCCGGAATTCCCACACATCAAAGGCGTCATCGACGGCACCCGACGGCGTACGCTCCTCGGCGTGCGCAACCGCCCCTAGGGCGCACAAAATCAGCAGGCACGTCGCGGCGAACGGAAATCGGCGCATGACTAGGAAAAGCCCCCGCATTTGGTCTGCAGCCGTCCTGGGTCACGGGACACCCTAGTGCCCAACGACGCCGCAAGGGCCACCGGTGTTAAGTCAAAAGGATGCCAACCACCGGTTACAGGGTGATTACGGTGCCGGTGTTTTCGTGCCCAGGGAGGGCGGCATCGTTGCCAAAAAGCAAGGGCACCCGGACTTTCGTCCGGATGCCCTGCCAACTTCCCTGTCGTTCAACCGGGACCGCCTCTCATTGCAAGCGGTCCTAGCCGTTGCGACGGTCTTACGGCGTGGCGTAAGCCGGTGTGCCCACCTGCGTGCCCGTCGAATACACGATCGGACGGAGGCAGTTGTTCACTGCACCCGCCTTCGCTTTAAACACCGTCGATACCGGATTGGCCGCAAACGCCGCAGCCGTCGCATTCGCCGCATTCGGCGCCGCAACGGCTGTTCCGTTCGTGGTGCCCGGAATAACCAACGCGCCACCGTTAAACAACGAAACGGTCTTCGCCGCGTCGGACGCCCACTTCTTGCCGGAGTTGACGGCGGCGACAGCAGCCGGCGAGCCGATCGAGATCGGACCGGTGCCATTGCCCGTGGTGATGGCTTTCAAGAGCGTGGCCGCATTGCCGGTAGCCGCCCAGGTCACGGTGGTCGGTGCGGCGTAGGCGAACGACTGCGCAAAGTAGTCGTACTTACCAGCTGCCGTATTTTCGATCGAGGGTACCGTGCCGTCGATACGAATGTAGCGCCAGTTCTGGCGCGCGGTCTTCGACTGCTGACCCGACGGGCCGCCCGGCGCGTTATCGATCGAGGCAAAGCCTACAGCAAAGTGGCCCGCCTGATCATTGCCAACGAGACAGTCCAGCAAGTCGCCCGTGCCGTTGCCAGGGAACACGACCGGATTCAACGCAGCAATCGCAGACGTCCAGCTGCAGCCGTCGGTCGCAACGGTCGCACACAGGGTGGTCGTGATCGCCGACGAAGCGGAGAGGAAGGCATACGGTGCCAAGCTCGCGCAGCCGATATCGTTGTAGAACCACTCCGTCGCCTTCTCGGTGCCGGAGGTGGTGCCGCGGCGGCAGATGTAGACATTGGCATTGGCAGCGGTCGCCGATGGGGCGGTCGTCAGTCCAGTCGCCGTGGAGGTGCCAGCCCAGACGGTGCCGGCCACCGTGGCGCCGGCCGAGAGAATGCCGAACTGAACGCTCTGCGCGCTGACAGCGTTGCCCGACGTACCCTGCACGTTGGCCCACGAAGTAACCTGACCGGAGTAGATACCGCTGAACACGGAACGCGGCAGCGACGGCATGTCCGCCACGAGCTCTGAACCGACCGTCTTGCCCTGCACGGACTGGAGGGCGTGATACAAGCCGAGCGACACCGCGGGCGCAAACGGCACGATGACGGTCTGGGTGGCCGTTAGGGCGACCGGAGCTGTTGCACTGACGGCAAACAATGCCGCTTCAACGTCCGCGAAGCCGAGCGCTGGGGTGACCTTCGCCGCGGTCGTAGCAGTGCCACAAGTGTGCAGCGTGTAGGCGGCGAGGACCGAACTGGCCGCTTTAGCGGCCGTCGTGCAGAAGGTCGCCGTGTTCGCGAGCTGGGAGACGGTCGGGAATTGTAGGCCGCCGGTCGTGTACGGGCTGCCGGAAAAGCTGGTGTTCATCAGGCCCGAGATGCCGTTCAAGGAGCCGGCATTGTCTTCCTTGATGATCGCGATATTCGTGCTCGCAGCAAGACCGGTCGTCACAGCGTTGGCTGTGCAAGCGATCGCGGTGAACTTCGGCGTTACGGTGGAGGAGTACACATCAATCGAGCCGGAGCAGATCGCGGCGTTCGTGGTCGAGTTGATGAAGTAATCGGTCAGTACGGGGTCGACGGCCGTCGAGCCGGAGCTGTACAGGATCGAAGCAGCGGCAACCGTGCTGATATCGACCGCAGAGGCGGCGCCGGAAGCCCCGATGGCTAACGCAGCCAGCACGGCAGTTTTAAGCTTGAAATTCATGATTTCCCCTGTGAAGTATGGAAGGATTCTGGAACACGACGTACAAGGCATCGCGCATCCGGGCCTGTGAAGCAGCCCCGCCAAGGTATCGGCGTTAAGTGACAGTCCTGCGACCGCTAGATGAAGTTTTCTGAAGTCGTGGCCGTTATGACAAATGGGGACCGCAATGATCCCGTCACCTGCGCCGGGCACCATGGGTCGCTTACTCGGGACCCAACATGCGCTTTCATCCCTCCGCTACCCTTCGCAACCGACTCGCTGCGATGCCGGGTCCCCGGTGGGTTTGCGCCTTCGTGGTGGTGGTTGGGCTAGGGGTCGACGCCTATTGGTGGAGCGACCGTTTTATGGCCCCGCCCGCGAGGGGCACCGTCACGTCTTTTAGCTCCCCACAGGCAGTTTCGAGGAATTTAACGGCGCTGTTTGGAGCCCCTGCTGCTGCTCCCGGCGGGACAGAGATCGTTGGCGCCGCAACGTCGAGCCCCCTCACCTTAACGGGCACTCTGGCTTTCTTAGGCGCAGAGCATCTGGGTTTCGCTATCGTGTCGGTAAGCGGTCAGGCCCGGTTGGTCGCCGTAGGGGGCGCGGTAGGCGCAGGCCGGCTGTCTGCGGTCTTTGTAGATCACATCGTGGTTGAACAGGACGGGCGGTTATTGTCTTTGCCCCTACCTCGAACGGCCGGCGGCTACGGTGCGTTAGGTGGTGGCGACGAGTCACTGTCCTCTGCCAATGCGATCGCGTCCCCAAACGAGCCCTCAGGCGAGGAACTCAAGGCCCGTGTCACCTCCGCGTTGGCGCCATTGGCGAGCGTTTTTCGGGCCGAACCCCTACTCAGTGATGAGGCCTATCGCGGACTGGTCGTCAATCCGAACGGCAACGCCTATGCATTCGAACACATGGGCCTCAAGGCGGGCGACTCGATCATGGGGGTCAACGGTTTTGCGTTGACGCAGGATAACCTGGAGTTATTTCCTGATGAAATTCGCTCTGGGCGCCCGGTCAAGATTTCGCTGCTGCGCCCGGGTGTTGGCATGGTGGAAGTCACGCTCAACACCACAGGGATTTACGTCGGCCCCAAAGGTGCGGCCCGATGAGTGAAAAGCCGATCAGCATCTCGGATGCCGTGCGATTACGGCAGGCAGGGCGACTGCTTGACGCTTGGCAGGCACTGGCTCCTTGGGTTTCGGCCGGCGACGCCGCGGCCACCGAGGAGGCAGCGCGGGTCGCCGAGTTGTTGGGCCACCAAGACGAGGCCATCCGGCTGCTGGAGAGCGCAACGACGATCGCGCCTACTCGAACCACGGCTTGGGTCAATCTGGCGGCTATTCGTGCGGAGACGCAGGACGCGCGCGGGGCCGCCGAGGCCGCGCGTGTAGCCACCCAATTGGCGCCGCGTTTGATTGCGGCCTGGATCAACCTCGGTAGCGCCCTGGCGGCACTACAGGACTACACCGGCGCAATCGAGGCCTTTTCGGCAGCCGTTAGTCTCGAGCCGTCTGACGCGGAACTCATTTGTGATTTGGCGTCGGCGGAGTTCGCTGGCGGGGAAGTGGGCGCCGCCGCGCGTCGTCTGCAATCCTCCCTCGCACGGGATCCGTCGCACGCTCGCTCTCGCAGCTTATTACTCTTGGTCTTGCATCATGCAACGAATGACGCGCAGGGACTCGCGCACGCCCATGCCCAGTTCGCCACCAGTCATGGTGTATTAGCGCCTACACCGCTCACGGTGGCGCGGGACCCATCGGTACCGTTGCGGGTGGGTTTGGTGTCCGGCGACTTCCGCCGCCATTCGGTTTGGTATTTTCTTGCAGGACTGCTGGAGCAGCTACCTACCTCGACGATCGAACTACATTGCTTTCATACGGATCCGGCGCAAGACGACATCACCGCACGGTGGCGCCAAAACGCCCACCGTTTTATCGCAGCCGCCGAACTGCAAGACGATGCACTGGAAACCGTGATCCGTGACTCCAACCTGGACGTGCTGATTAGCCTGGGCGGGCATACAACGGCGGCGCGGCCCACGCTGTTTCTTCGGCGTATCGCGCCGGTGCAGGCATCGTTCCTCGGTTATCCCGGGCCGATTGGCTCACCGAACGTCGACTACTGGATCACCGACAGCGTGGTCGCGCCACCTGCGGAAACACCACTGCCATGGGTGAGCCGGTTGGCAAGACTGCCGCACAGCTATTTTTGCTTCAGCCCGGGGGATGCGCCGGTACCCCTCTCTGTACGACGACCAGGTGATCCGGTGGTCTTTGGGTCCTTTAACGTACTCGCCAAGATCAGCGCCGTGACAGTTCGGCTGTGGTCGGATGTGCTCAAGGCCATCCCCGATGCCACTCTCTTGCTTAAAAGTGATGCGGTACAGGGGCCTGCGGCGGCACGCTTAGCGCGCGAGTTTGCGGCACAGGGGATTGGTGCGGAACGCATCCTTATGGCCGATTGGAGTGTCTCCCGGGAGGCGCATCTAGCGCGCTATGCAGAGGTCGATATCAGCCTCGACACGTTCCCTTATAACGGGGCCACGACAACGTGCGAGTCCCTTTGGATGGGCGTCCCGGTCGTTAGCCTATACGGTCGCACACCGGCCTCCCGGATGGGGCGGTCGATCCTTAGCGCAGCCGGGCTTAGTGGATGGTGTGTGGAGGATAGCGCCGCCTTTGTGCAGGTAGCCCAGGGACTGGCTGCGGAGGTCGCCGCATTGCGCACCACGCGCGCGGCACTCCGGACACGGGTGCTAGAAAGCGCCCTGTGTGATCAGAGAGGTTACGCAGAGGCATTTGTCGCGCTGCTCGGCGAACTAACGCCTCGTTGATCGGTAGCCCCAAAAAAAACGGGCGACGCAAGCGCCGCCCGTCAGCACCAGCCCAGGGATCGATCCCCAGACCGTATGCACATCTACCGAATCAGATCAACGGGATAGAAACACCGTCGACCACATACACGATGCCATTGTCGACCTTATAGGCCGTCAACACGTGTGCGTTGTTGATGGTGAGTGTACCGGTCGTCGCGCCCTTCGGGCCCACGCAAGCATGCAGACCGAAGATGTTGTAGCCACCAAGCGTCGAGTAGGCCTTGATCAGACCATCGTCCACGCGGAAATCCTTCGCACCCGGGATAACCGAGTAGCCGGCAACGATCTGCTGCACGGTGGTTTGGTTGATCACGGTGGTGTACAGCGCATAGCTGCCACCAAACGCCGGCATGTAGGCATCCGGGGCAACGATGACAGTCCACTTAGCAGCGGTCGCTGAGCCATCCAGACCCAACTCTGTCATGAGTGGAACGGAGGTGACCGGATCGATAGCAGCGACGCCAGTGGCCATGCCGGTGTAGAGCTCGTTCTGGTAACCGTAGAAAAACCCAGCGTAAGGATTCGTCGCGGTGTTAGCGCCATTCAGAATGGTATTGATGGTCGTGCCCTTCGGCATAGTGACCATTTTGAATGGGGTGGTGCAAGCGAGCGAGGCACCGCTTACAGCTGCCATTACGGCGGCAACGACAAGACGAGAAACAAGTTTCATGTACAGATCCCCTGTTAAGGATGAAAAATTTGTGATCCGGGTTCGAGTGCTGCTTCGATGGCCGCGGGGCACGTGCTTACCAACGCCTACCTTTTCGGATGGCTGTTAGTGAGCGGGGGAAAGATAATCTGCCGGTCACTGCGATTTGATGACCGTCACAAAAAATTCACGAAATTAAGTTAAATCGGCAAATGCAGTCGCGATTTAGAGAGCGTCGGAGCAGGGGCCTGTCGCAACCCTGGGCGGTAGCCGACCCGATCACTCTGCGTGAGGCGACTGCCGTCCATGGCTTACTTTCGCATTCCCTAGATTTTGCGAACGTTACTTCCCGATGCAAAACGAGGCAAATATTTTCCCTAGCAATTCATCGCTCGTCAGCCTGCCCGTGATGGCGCCCAAGGCGGCATGGGCCAACTTCAGCTCCTCGGCCAACAGGTCCGTGGCACCGACCGCTGCCTGCCGAATCGCAGTATCCAGACACAGACGGGTTTGATTGAGCGCATCAAGGTGACGGCGGCGCGCACTCAAGACACTCTCGTTGGTACCCGTATACCCCAGTAGTTGCAGGAGCTGCGCGCGCAGTGCGGAAAGGCCGGCACCGGTTTTTAAAGAAATGGACAGGCCACCCGTTGGGGTGCTGGAGACCAAGTCCACCTTCGTATAGACCACCGTGGTTGTCGCCTCCCGCGCGAAAGCCGCCATCTCGTCAGCAGACGCGGCTACCGCTTCCGTATCACTGGCGTCGACGAGATAGAGGACGTGATCGGCAGAGGCAATCGATGCCTTGGCCCGACGAATGCCTTCGGCCTCAATTAAATCGGTCGCATCCCGCAGACCGGCCGTATCGAGCAACGTCACGGGCAGCCCATCGATTTGGATCTGTTCGCGTAGCACATCCCGTGTCGTGCCTGGTTGGTCGGTCACAATGGCCGCATCCGTGCCACTCAACGCATTCAAGAGGCTCGACTTGCCGGCATTAGGACGGCCGGCGATCACGACGCTACAACCCTCTGCCAGTAAACGGCCTTGACCAGCTGCGGCGACTAACTCGGCTATATCCGTACGTACGTGTTCAAGGCGCGGACGGATACCGGCCTCCTCCTGTAATTGCAGATCCTCCTCGACAAAGTCGATGCTGGCTTCTACCTCTATGCGTAACTGTTCGAGAGCGAGCGCAAGTTTGCTGACCCTGCGGGAAAATTCGCCTGAGAGGGAACGTTGCGCGGCGCGGGCGGCGGCGGCGGATCGGGCGTCGATCAGATCAGCAACTGCTTCGGCTTCAGCTAAATCGAGTCGGTTATTCAAAAAGGCGCGTTGCGTAAATTCACCCGGTGCTGCAGGCTGAGCGCCCAGCTCTAACGCGCGCTGTACCAGCAAATCGAGCACCACGGGACTGCCGTGACACTGCAACTCGACGACATCTTCGCCGGTGTAGGAGCGCGGAGCTTCAAAGCACAGCACGAGTCCACTATCCAGTGGTCCTGTGGCATCGTGAAGTGCACGATGGGCGGCCGTGCGCGGGGAGGGCAAAGGGCCGGCAATCGTGGTCGCAATGGGGAACGCCAAGGATCCGGAAATTCGGATCATACCGACGCCGCCCCGACCGGGCGGCGTCGCGATCGCTACGATCGTGTCGTCGGTACGTGCCGAGGACATAACAGCGCTGCGTTAGTTGCGAACCTTCGTGGTTTCTTCCGAGACGACCTTGTTGATGTGCCACTGCTGAGCAATCGACAAGCCGGTATTAGTAATCCAATAGAGCACCAAGCCGGCAGGGAAGAACATCATCATCGCGGTCATGAAGAACGGCATGATCGCAAATACTTTGGCTTGCATGGGATCCGGCGGTGCGGGGTTCAATTTGAACTGCCCAAACATCGCGGCACACATTAGTGCGGGCAGTACAAAGTACGGATCCTTTACGGACAGATCATGCAGCCAGCCAAAAAATGGCGCCTGGCGCATCTCGACGCTCTCGAGCAGCACCCAGTAAAAGCCCATGAAGACCGGTATTTGCACCAGCATCGGCAGGCATCCGCCGAGCGGATTAACCTTCTCGCGCTTGTACAGCTCCATCATCTGTTTGCCGAGATCTTCGCGATTGTCCTTGTAGCGCTCTTGCAGTGCTTTGACGCGCGGTGCGATGTTGCGCATGCGTGCCATGGAGCGACCACTAGTCTGGGCGAGCGGATAGAAAATCGCCTTGATGATCAGCGTCACCAGAATGATCGCCAGACCCCAGTTGCCGACCAGTTTGTGGACCTGCGACAGCAACCAGAAGAGCGGCTTGGCGATCACGGTTAACGTGCCATAGTCGACGGTAAGGTCCAGCTTTGGTGCCACCGCGTCGAGTTGGTCTTGCAGCTTGGGGCCGATATAGATTTGCGTGGTGTAGGCAGCGGTTGCAGCGGGAGCGACTTCCTGCCAAGCGCCGAGTGTAGACAGACGATAGTCACCGTTGGCTACCGTCATCGAGTATTCCGTCGGGCTCTTGGGATCCGGCACAATCGCCGTGACAAAGTGATGTTGCAGGCCCGCTATCCAACCGTCCGTGATGGCGCCTTTCGGCAGTTGATCAACGTCGGGCTTTTCAACCGCGAGTTTCTGATATTTCTTGCCGTTGTAGACGGCTGGCCCCTGATAAGAGTAGGTGGCCGGATTAAACATAGAGCGATCGACTTTGGTCCAGTGATGCACAAACTGTGCATACGGACGTGCACGCCAGAGGGTAGTGCCTTCGTTGCGAACCGTCTGCGCAAGCCCAATCGCGTAACTGCCACGCGTCAGGTGGATCGAACGTGTCACGGTAATGCCATCGTCGCCCGTCCAACTGAAGGGCACGTCTAACGTCTCTTTCCCTTCACCCAGCGCGTAGTCGGTGGCGGGAGTCGAGTAAATGGCGTCGGGGGCGGACACGGCGCCGGCACCCGCCAGACCCCACTGCAGTACAGCGATCCCATCGGTACCTGTGGGTCGTAACAACTGCACGAAGGCATCGCTCTGTTCAACCGACATCGTGTAGTGGTTGAGGGTCGCGCCGCGGATTTCGACGCCGGCGGTGTTCACCACGAGATCGAGTACATCGGTATGAATATGTACATCGGTACCGGCCGCTGCGGTATACGCTGCAGGTAACGTCGCCACGGGCGTTGGCGCAACCGCGGGCGCTGACCCGCTCGGCGGTGCACCCGTCCCGGGCGCGGCTCCTTGGAAAGCGGAGGCGGTGGGTGCCGTCGCCGCAGCAGGCGCTTGCTGCGCTGTGGGGGCCGGCGGTGGTGCGTAATCGTGCTGCCAGGTTTGGTAGTTCACGAACAGCAAAAGGCCTAAGCCGGCCAGAGCGAAAAGACGTTGGTTATCCATGGGGACTCTTAGGTTCCATCAGCAGGGGGCTGCGCCTTGGGGGCGTCGGCCGGGACGGGATCGTAACCGCCCGCGTGCCACGGGTGGCAGCGGGCGATGCGTCGAGCAGCTAAGTAGCTACCCCGAGCCGCGCCATGCACCTCGAGGGCCTCGAGGGCATAGGCAGAGCACGAGGGATAGTAGCGGCAGTTGGCACCGAGCATTGGACTGATGCAGTACCGGTAAAATCGGATCAGCCCGTGGGCCAGGTGCGCGAGGGGGCTCATGAGGTCGGGCGCGCGGCAGTGCAGCGGCGCGTCGCCTCGGCAATTAGGCGTTCAAGGCTACGTACGATATCCGGTTCGGACGCCTCGCGGGCGCCGGGACGGCTGGTCACGACGTAATCGAGAGCCGGCAAGGCCGGTTGTGCGTGGCGGAACACTTCGCGGATCAGGCGGCGCAGATAATTGCGACGGACGGCTTTGCCCACACTGCGGTAGCTGACTGACATGCCTAACCGGGCGTGTCCGTAGGCGTTGTCTAACGCATTGATTGCAAAAAGATTGTCGCCAGTTCGTCGACCCTGGCGGTAGACGCGATCAAACTCAGCGCCCGCGTGCAGGCGGTGATGGGGGCGAAAACTGTGGGTACCGGTCACGGCGAGTAGTTGCCGGCCGCCCGCGCGATGCGGGCCCCGATTACGGGATCAGGCGCTTGCGGCCCTTCGCGCGACGCCGCGCGAGGACTTGCCGGCCCTTCTTCGTCGCCATACGCGCGCGGAAACCGTGCGTACGATTGCGGTGGATGGTGCTCGGCTGGTATGTGCGCTTCATGGCGAAATCGTCCGAAAAAACAAAGTAGTGCCGCTTTACGGCCAGAGCCGGGCAATTTAACGGGGGCCGTGAGAGTTGTCAACGGGCGATGCGGGTCAAAAGACTGGAGGGTCGGTCGAGGGTCGTTATAGACTCCCGATCCGTTCCCTCATTAAGTCAGCCCGACACCCGTCCATGGCATCCGCAGACGATCTCTGGAATTTGTGTCTGCGCCATCTCGAAGCCGAGGTCGCTGAGCAGCAATTTAATACGTGGATTCGGCCTTTACAGGCCTCTGGCGGCGCGGGCGAATTGCGGCTGCTTGCGCCGAATAAATATGGGGTGGACTGGGTTCGGCAGCACGTTCTGCCACGGATTCTCGAGTTGGTCTCCGCGCAAGTGCCGGAGAACGAGTTGTTGCCCCAGATCACATTGGAAGTCGGAAGTCGTCCCGCAAAGAGCGCCCCGCCCGAGGAGGCGCCGGGTGCGACCGGGCCACCAGGAACATCGTTCGGCGCGCGGAATTCGACTCGGGCGATCCCCACAGTGATCGGCGCGCGCATTAATCCGGAGTTCACCTTCGATAATTTTGTGGAAGGCAAGAGCAACCAGATGGCCAAGGGCGCCGCGCGCCAAGTGGCAGATAATCCCGGTGTTGCCTATAACCCGCTATTTATTTACGGCGGTGTGGGGTTAGGCAAGACCCATCTGATGCAGGCCGTGGCGAATGAGATTAAGGCCCGGCGCCCCGACGCGAAAGTGGCCTATGTGCACTCGGAGCGGTTCGTCGGCGACATGGTGCGTGCGCTGCAACACAACACCATGGCGGACTTCAAGGTGGCTTATCGGTCACTGGATGCGCTGTTAATCGACGATATCCAGTTCTTTGCCGGCAAAGACCGTTCGCAAGAAGAGTTTTTTCATACTTTCAACGCCCTGCTCGAAGGACAGCAACAAGTGATCCTCACTTGCGACCGCTATCCGAAAGAGGTCAACGGTCTCGAAGAGAGACTGAAGTCGCGCTTTGGTTGGGGGCTCACTATCGCGATTGAGCCACCAGATCTCGAAACCTGCGTTGCCATTCTGATGAGCAAGGCAGAGTTGGCGCACGTGGCACTACCCGACGAAGTAGCTTTTTTTATAGCCAAACGGATCCGGTCGAACGTGCGGGAGTTGGAAGGTGCCCTGCGCCGAGTTGCCGCTAACGCGCAATTTACGGGGCGACCCATCACGATCGAATTTGCGCGAGAAGCGCTGAAAGATTTGATCGCTCTGCAGGAAAAGCTCGTTACGATTGAAAACATCCAGAAAACGGTCGCGGAATACTACAAGCTGCGTGTTGCAGAATTGCTGTCTAAGCGGCGGAGTCGCTCCGTTGCGCGACCACGCCAGGTTGCAATGGCGCTAGCGAAGGAACTCACCACGCATTCGCTACCGGAAATAGGCGATGCGTTTGGGGGCCGGGATCATACGACCGTGTTGCATGCGTGCAGGCGGATTCGTGACCTACGGGTGGAAGAACGACGTATCGATGAGGATTACGCAAACCTGTTGAGAACATTG
>CAIVRI010000084.1 GCA_903908265.1 uncultured Pseudomonadota bacterium | reverse complement strand
GCGACTGGTCCTCGGCCAGCGCCCAATCGCCGCCCTCGACCGCCTCGGTGAGTCCCGGCAGCTCTAAATGCGCATAGGTATAGCGCGAGGAGTAGAGCAGGTGCTTGAACCACGGCCGGCCGGGAATGCCGGCTGGATCCAGCCAGTTGGACTCCACTTGTAGCAAGCTGGCGTTGAGCGCGCTCGCTGCCGTGCTCGACACCGGTCCGGCCGTGACACCGAGGTGGACCGCGTCGCGCAACTCAGCGCCTGCGCGCCCGAAAGCCGCAATCCCCGCGTGTAGTGGGGTGAGTGAGAGCCCATTGGCCGGCACCGGTACGCGCTGTTCGAGATCTTTTAGGTATCCCTCGAGCGCAACTGCATTGGCGCCGAAGTCAAACGGCAGTAAATCCGCATTGGCCAGGCGTAGTGCGGTGACACCCCAAACACGCGTCAGCGCCAAGTGATAGGCAAAGTTGGGGTCCCCGAGGTGCGACATCCAGTAGTGGTCGTCGTAAACGGAGTGATACACGCCATAGTCACCCGTGAAACCGAAATTGATGACGGGTCGGCCTAAGTGGTTGAGAAATACCGTGTGGTCCGAGCCGCTGCCGATGCGCGTTTCGACCAACGCCGCATCGGTCGGTGCGGTGGCTAGTTTTCGGTCCCGGGTCGCGGTGGCGCGCCACGCGTCATAGAGATTGCCGCCAACCGGTGAGTGCACCGACTTTGCCGCTTCAATCAGCATGGGGGCGAGTGAGGCAACCGCCGCTGGATCAAAGCTCAGACCGAGTGGTCCGGCGGTGGTGGCAGCGCCCGCCACGGATTCATCGACGTTGAGATAGGCAACCAGCTTCGTGCTGAGATCCTGTGCAAACTGCTCGCCCCATTCGGTCGAGCCGGTGAGCGCGTACTCCTCGCCATCCCAACTGCAGGCGATGATCGTGCGTCGGGGTCGGTGCCCCTGGCGTTTCAGTGCGCCCAACGCCCCCGTTAGTTCCAGCATGGAGGCGGTGCCGCTCACCGGGTCGACGCCACCGTAGGCCCAGGCATCCCGGTGGTTGCCCACCAGCACCCACTCATCCGGCAATTCGCTGCCCCGAATACGCGCTTCGACGACAGTATAGGGCTGAATGCTGGTGTCCATATCCGCGTTGACGTGCACGGTGACCGCGCCATTGAAGCGATAGGTGATCGGTAAGGCGCCGCGCCACTCCGTGGGGACCTCTTCCCCATTCATGTGCTCGAGCAAGGGCTTGGCGTCATGCCATGACAGCGGCATGGCGATGATTTTTGGCAGTGATTTCGCTTCGCTGAGCGGGATATGCGCCGCGCCAGCGACGGAAGCCCAGCCTGGGGTCGTGGGGTCGCCCGGGACAATGAAGTCGTAGGTGATGGCGCCGCGTTGGATATGCGTCTCTGGGCCCCACGGGCCGTCGGGTGTCACCTGGCCGCGCGTGTGACCATCGTCGGCGGGATCAGAGTAGATCAGCAAGGCGGCGGCACCTTCGCGCTCGGCTGTCAGCGCCTTGAAGCCCCGATAGCTGTAGGGATTCGAGTAGCGAACGATGACGACTTTGCCTTTCACACTAATGCCATGCGCCCGCAGCAGCGCATAGTCCTCTGGGTTGCCGCTGTGTGCGTAGACCAGTTCCGCCGTGACATCGCCCGACGCCGAGTATCCAAAATAGGCGCCGGGTAGCCGTGGATTGGCGCTGTCGGGATCCGCGGCAATCGCGTCCTCCCGTAATTGCGCCTGGTAGGCCACTGGAGCCGTCATCTCAAGTGCCACGTGGCGTGGTCGCGAATGCAACACATCGTAGCGACGCAGCGTCACGTCTTCCCAGCCTTGCTGGCGCCACGCAGCGGCGACGACGTCGGCTAAGCGGTTATTCTCCGCCGAACCTGCTGGGTGTGGTTCGCGCGTGAACTCGCGGTGCCACTTGCGCGCCCCAGTCGCCGAGGGTAACCGTTGGAAGCGGGCCTCGAGGCGTTGTTCGGCGCCCGTATGTTGTGGCGTGAAGCCGATGATGCTGGTCACGTCGCTGGGTGCGTTGGCCCCGATCGCAACCCCCGTTGCCGTGATCAATAGCCATCCGGCCTTCTTCAGGAGTGTGGTCAGCATGGTCCGTCCCCGCAAAAATGAATATCTACGCTGTGCACAGCCTATAGGTTCGGCGCCTCGACGGGGCCGTAACTGACGCTGAGCGTAGCCTAGCCTCGTATGGGTCACCACCCGTCCCGCCGAATGCCCTTTTTTCCAGTTCTGATGCCGCCTCTCGCCGCGTCACCAGCACGCCTCAGAAGGCCACCGGCCCAAATCCGGCCGGCGGCCGACGGTGCCGGGTCGCTTGCTCGTAGGCATAGGCATACCGAATCAGGGTCCCTTCGCTAAACGCGGGTCCGAGGAAGGTCAGTCCGGCCGGCAGCGCGTCATGGGCAAACCCCATGGGCACCGTGATGGCCGGCCACCCGGTCTGGGGCGAGAGGATTTGGCTGTTGTCCCCGGCTGGGCTATCGAGGTCGCCGACCAGGCGCGGTGGGTTGGACCACGTCGGATAGACGATGGCATCGAGGTGGGCGGCCGCCATCGCTTGGATGAGCGCCGCGCGAAACGCCTGTTTGGGCGGATCGGTATAGACATCGGGGCAGGGACTGCGTCGGTCATCGGCGCTGGTGGGTGGCTGCAGTGCCGCCTTCAGGTCTGTTTCGATCGAGGGCAAATACAATCCGGAAGCCACGATTTGCGCGAGCGTATGGTAGGGCGCATTTTGCCCGCGTGTTGCCAGGTAATGGTCGACGTCGGCCTGGAAATCACCACACCACAGCGTGGCGGTCAGGTTCTCATAGTTGGGCAAATCGAAGGGATCGACAAGCTGCGCACCCTGCGCGGTCAGATCAGCGAGGGCGCGCTGCGTGAGTCGCCGGATCTCCGGGTCCGTGGTTGCGGCATCGAGGTAGCGGCGGAACACCCCGATGCGGGCACCGCGCAATCCCTGCGGATCCAGAAAACGAGTGTAGTCCGGCGGCACCTTGCCGGTGGCATGCACAGTCACGGGATCTAACGGGTCAACGCCGGCAACCACATTCAACAGCGTCGCTACATCGGCGACCGTGCGGCCCATCGGGCCGCCGACATCGTTGTGCCCAAACAGGGGAATGATGCCGCGGCGACTGGTCAGGCCAATACTCGGACGCAGACCGACCAAGGCGTTGTGGGAGGAAGGACCGCGGATGGAGTTGCCGGTATCCGAGCCTAGCCCAATGGCGCCGAGGTTGGCCGCCACCGCGGCCGCCGTGCCCCCACTGGAGCCGGCTGGGACACGGTCGAGTGCGTAGGGGTTGCGCGTAATACCGCCGATCGAGCTTTCCGTCTTGTAGGGAGAGAACGCCCACTCCGCCATATTGGATTTTGCCAACACCACCGCACCGGCTGCACGCAACCGCTCGACCATGGCCGCATCCGCCGTCGGGATGAAGCCTTTCAGTGCCAGTGATCCCGCGGTCGTTTGCAAGCCTTGGGTCTCGTAATTGTCTTTCACAATCACGCCGACACAGTGTAGTGGTCGCAATTGTCCCGTTCGGCGGTACTGCTGATCGAGTTGATCTGCATCGGCGAGTGCCGCGGGGTTGACGAGCACTAGGGCATTTAAACGGGTCGGCTGGTCATAGGCGTTGATGCGCGCCAGGTAGCCGGCGATCACGCTGTGGCAGGTGACTTGATGGGCGCGCAATGCGTCCTGTAGCGAGGCGATGGTGGCTTCCTGCAGGTCGAATGCGGCGGAATGGGCCGTCGGTACGGCTGTGCTGGTAAGGCAACACAGCAGGGCGATCAGGTGCAGTCGATTCGTTTTCATCAGGACCTCGGCGGGTAGGGGGCAGGCCGCGCCTTAGAGCGGACGTAACAGGTAGCGACCGATCAGCTGATCGCGCAATTCGAACCAGACCATGAACGGTTTGCGACTGCCGTCGGGTCCGAGGACGTGCCCGAGGCACGCCCCTCGGCCATCGCTGCACACTAGGTCGTCTACCCGATGGCGGATGCCGGCAGCAACCAGTTGGTCACGGCGGGCTTCCAAAAAGGCGCGGATCGTGTCGCGTCCACGCATCTGGGTAGGCTTGCCGGCCTGAAACCCGTGGTGCGCCCACACCTGCGCATGGGACCACTCAATGTCTTCGTGGAGTGCCGAGGTAGCCAACGCCATATCACTGCGATCGACGCCGTCGTAGTAGGTGGCTTGTAGCAATTTGAGGGCGTGTTCACGCTCCGACATGCGCTCTCCGTGTGGGGGGCTATCCCCGTGAAATGACAACTTGTGCCGGGTTGATGAGTCCGTACTGGGCTTTGCGTGCCGTCCGTTCGAACGCGGTGGGTATCTGCTCGATGCCCTCGAGCACACAGGAAATCAAGGGTAAAAGATGTACCCTTCCGGTCGCGACCAGATGCACGCTGGTCTCGAACAGGCGGCGTGTCAGCACGGATGGGTAGACGAAGCGCAGACTGCGGAAGCGAAACACGCCGTAGGGCAACTGGGTGGCTTCGCCATCGAAGGCGACGCCGACGACGGTTCCCTCATCGCGCAACATGCCCCCCGCTTGCAGTAAGGTTTCGTTACCAGCCAGCCCTAGTGCAGTGGGCCCACCGGCCGTTTCAATGACGACATCAGCGCCAGCGCCGTCCGTCAGTGCGCGCACGCGTGCAACAACATCGTCTGTATTGGCATCGAGTACCTGGTCGGCACCCAGAGAGCGGGCTAACGCGAGCGCTTCCGGGCGACGTGCAATGGCGATGACCAGGCCGGCCCCCGCACTGCGGGCCACCTGCAAGCAGGCCAGTCCCATGGAACCGAGGCCGATAATCACGACGACGTCGCCGAGTCGGATATGGGCCGCATGCACGGCGGCGACGGCATCGCTCAATGGCTGTATGGCGGCGCCTTCCCCATCGCTGACATGCGCAGGCAGTCGTACGAACAGGCTGGCTGGGAACACCCCGAAGTCCGCCAGTGCCCCCGGGTAGTCGAAGCCGACGATGCCCTCAGGGTGCGAACCGCGCGCCGCGACCCGGTCGCCGATCGTCAGGGTCGAGACGCCTTCGCCTAGCGCGACGACTTCGCCAGAGAACTCGTGGCCGAACACCTGCGCAGGCCCTTGCGCGAGTGCGCTCTGGATCAGCGCATGGCCGTAAGTGCGGTGACCTTCATAGAGCAAGGTCTCGGTGATGCTCGGCTGTACCGTGCGGATGCGCACCTTGACCCAGCCCGGTGGTGGCGTGGGTTGGGGCAGTTGCGTGAGGCGCAAGTCCAGTGGCCCGTGCAGGCGCCATGCTCGCATCATG
>CAIVRI010000083.1 GCA_903908265.1 uncultured Pseudomonadota bacterium | reverse complement strand
TGGGTGCGGAGCCCGGCACGGCGGGATACCTCGCTTCCCTGCAGATCGACCGGGCACAGAATTGGCACGAGTTCGAGGCGGCCGTTGCCCGCTGGAAGGTGCCCTCAGAAAATATCGTCTATGCCGATCGGGACGGCAATATCGGCGAGCACTCGGTGGGGTTGGCGCCGCGCCGTTCGTGGACCGGCCTGCTGCCGATACCGGGCGCGAGCGGCCAGGAATGGACAGGCTTCGTGCCAGTCCAGCAGTTGCCGCATCAGTACAACCCAGCGGCCGGTTTTATCGCGACCGCAAACCACAAGATGATTCCGGCAAACTACCCCTACCCCGTCGGCTTCGAGTGGGACCCCGGCTACCGGGCGCAACGGATCCATACAGTCCTCGGTGACGCCGCCGCGCAGCACCACCCCCTGCGTGTCAGCGATTTGCAAGCGCTGCAGAACGATGTGGTGTCGCTACCCGCAGTAGAACTGCAGCACATCGTTCGCACGACGACACTGGCCACAGACCCTGGCCTACAACTGTTCCTCGCATGGAATGGGCGGGTCGACGCCGAATCGCCCGCCGCTGCCGTGTTTGAAGTGTGGGAGCGCGAGATCCGTCGAGGTCTTGCGGCGCTGCTCTACCCGGCAGTGCCGAATCGGTATGCGGAACTCTCGCCACGTGTCGTGTTGCGCCTGCTCAATCAACCGGAAGGCGCCATTTTTGGCGCAGATCCGAGCGCGGGCCGAGATCACTTTCTCAGCCGCACCTTCACCGCAGCCAATGCGTACCTGACAGAACGGCTGGGTGCGGATCCTGCCCGTTGGTCTTGGGGCCAACTGCACGTCATCCACTTTAGACATCCGCTCGATGCCCAAGTCAACGCCGCGACACTCCTAGACCTCGGACCCCTCGCACGCCCCGGCGATGGCTACACGGTCAACGCCACCGCCCCAGCCGGCGGCGATCGCTGGGAGCAACAGGCGGGCGCGAGTTATCGGGAAATACTAGACACCAGCGATTGGGACCACTCGGTCGCGATCAACACCCCAGGACAAAGTGCGCAGCCGAGCAGCCCCCACTACGCGGACCTCTTACCGCTGTGGAACACGGGTGGCTACTTCCCGTTGGTGTACTCGCAAAAAGCGGTCGAACAGGCAACGGTAAACCGGTTACTGCTGACACCGTAGTACGCAGCGCTAGCAAGCAACGCTGCCCGGCAACACCGACTGGCGGCGCTGCGAGCTAACAGCCGCACTTTTTCCTTGTCATGACGTGGGCGCCGTGGTCCGACAATGGACGGGGCTTCGATACGGCACGCCAAGTCTACGATTAGGCCCCGGCGCGAGATACCCGTGGGAGGCGACACGCTCTTGCATGGCGGGCGCACATGCCCACGCACAGGTCGCGCCACATGGTGCACGCGCCCACGCACTCGCTGACAAAGTAGCGGTGGGCGACCCCCTCCTGCGACGCAGAGCCGACGCTGCGCGAACCAGCAACACTCCCTCCCCATAGGCGCGTAGGGCACCAGGCAGTGCCGGAAATTGCCAATAGGGACGTCGCCCCCTTTACGGCACCGGCACAACCGGGCATAACAGCAGTAACCGCCGAATCGAGCGGCCTCTCTCGCCAGAACGACGGCGCACGCATGAAATAAAAGAAGGGAATGAAGGCTTGAAAACCATCACTGTCTGCACAGGCAAACTGCACCGCGTCCGCGTGACTGAAGCTCGGCTGGACTATGAAGGTAGCATCACGCTTGATCCCGTCTTGATGGAAGCGGCCGGCATCATGCCGTACCAGTTGGTGCACATCAACAGCATGTCCAACGCCGTGCATTGGGAAACGTATGCCATACCCGGTCAACCACAGAGTGGCGAAGTCTGTCTGAACGGCTGCCCGGCGCGTCTGTTCCAACCCGGCGACCAAGTCATCATTCTGTCATTGGAACAGATGAGCCGAGACGAAGCGGTCGGTCTAAAACCGAAAGTGGTGTTCGTGGACGCTGGAAACCAAATTCGGCCGGCCCAGTAGCGGCTCCCGGATCAACGCTTGTAAATCCCGAGTGTCGCCAACCGACCAAAATCGACCCGCAAGTCAGCAATGATCAGCGGTTAATGGGCGCGATGGCCCGGCGGCCTGAAACGTACAACGGCGTGCCCCCCCCCTGCTCGCTTCACTCTCCCACGGCGCGTATAGAGCGCTGCCACTTGGCAAGAATGGTAGCGATATGCTTTTCTAGTTCAGCGCACAGCGCTGGCGCATCAACCAGCGGCGATCAGATTATTACTAGCCGCCTCAATTCGCGACTACGAATGATCTTAAACCGCATAGTAGACATTTACTGCGCAGCAATACTTCGCTGAATCAGCGCGTACACGCCTCCAGACGAGGCCAGTAGGAGACTAGGAAAACAAAGCAAACCCGTGTCACGTACGCACCCGACACGGCCGCGCGGCGCGGCGCGGCGCGCATCTAAAGACACAAACCGACTTATCTTGCCTGACGCTCTATCTGAGCGGCGATCAGATCAAGGGCCGATGGCAATCGCGCAAGTACCGTTTCAGCTCGCGCCCAGTCACCCGCCTCACTCGCATCTTCCAAACCCTGACACAAGGTAGCGAACTCGACCGCCCCGACCACAGCTGCAGCCGATTTTTGCCGATGCCCCAGCGCACCGAGCGTCGCAAGATCCCGCCCGGCACGCGCACCGTGCATCTCAACAAGCGTAGACCTTGCTTGCTGTACAAACATCCTTGCGAAACGGATCGCTTTCGCCGCGTCATTGCCTAAGAGATTTCCCAACACACTAAGGTCGAAAGCATTTTTTCCTTGCATTCTTTCGCGCGAGCTTTCTCCATCTAAAGTCAACCACACACCCAACTTCTGATACAGCCGCTCCGCATTAATCGGCTTCGTCTCAAAATCATCCATCCCCGCCTCCAAGCAACGGGTTTGATCCGAAACCATGGCGTTGGCTGTCATTGCAATCACTGGAAGACTCGCGAGCTGCGGAATCGCGCGAATTCGCTGCGTGGTCTCGATCCCATCCATGACCGGCATCTGTATATCCATAAGGACGACGTCAAAGCGATCTTTTTCGAGCTGATCTAAGACCTCCTGCCCATTTGCACAAAGCGTGACCACCACGCCGCAGCGCGCAAGCACCTCTTCAATCACCTGTTGATTGAATCGGTTATCCTCGGCTACCAAGACGCGTGCGCCTCGCAGTCGCGCACGCTCCGCTTCGTCGCCGGCAACTGGGAGCCCACGCGCATCTAACCCTTGATTCGCAACAGCGCGCCCCAGCTGCACCGTGAATGAAAAACAGCTCCCGATCCCAGGAGTGCTTTGCACCCAGATATGCCCTCCCATCAGCTCGACTAACTCTTTGCTAATCGCCAGACCGAGACCTGTACCGCCATATCTTCGCGAATTAGAAGTATCGACTTGACTGAACGCCGAAAAAATATCGTGCAACTTTCTCTCTTCAATTCCGATGCCACTGTCACGCACGCGAAATTCAAGCACCACCGTGTCTTCTGCAAGATTTGCCGGCAGCTTCAAACTTTTCATCGGCGGCTCAACCGATTCATGCACCAACACTTCGACGCCAATCATGCCCAGCTCAGTGAACTTCGTAGCGTTGCCAGCGAGGTTCAGTAGCACTTGCCCTAGACGTAGCGAATCACCAACGACGAACTGAGGCACTGCCGATGCTATACTGATTTCAAAATTTAGCCCTTTCTCGCGCGCCAAATGTCCCGCGATGCTATTCAGTTGATTTAGACTTGATTGCAGAGAAAACTGCCTCCATTCCAACTCGAGTTTCCCAGCATCTATTTTCGAAAAGTCCAGAATATCGTTGATGATTACTAGCAGGTCGCGCGCCGCTTGATTTACGCCAAATACATAGCCGCGCTGTTTGGCGTTTAAATCAGTATTAAGACACAAATCCGACAGACCGATGATTGCACTCATTGGCGTACGAATCTCGTGACTCATGTTCGCCAAAAATTCACTTTTAGCACGATTGGCTGCATCGGCCGCCTGCGCACTCAAAGTCAACTGCTCAGATTGCTGCACGATCAAATCGGTCTTAATAGCGTTTTCTTCAGAAAGCGCCAACGCATGCCGCAGGGCATCCTCAGCCAGCGCGCGTTGCGCAATTTCATGCGCGACACCGATCACCCCGAGCAATCTGCGACTCTCCGTAAGATCGATCATCAATCCAATCGAAGGAACAACGCTCGCAATGCGTTTGGCCTCTGCTGCGCTCCAGCCACCAATTCGGCTTGTTGCAAACGCGAGTGCGTGCACGCTACCACTTGCCACACGCACTGGCAGCGCTAGATAACTGGTCGCTCCCTCGGCGACGAACTTGCGCACAATTTCGAAGCGACAATCCTGCGCGATCGTCGGCCAAGACAGGAATATTGGCTCGCGCTGCTTCATTACGTAATCAACCGGGCTACCCACGTGCTCCGAACTTTCAAGAAAGGCCACGGGCCGTTCGAACGACGTCACCACGCCCGTGGCGCTAGACCAAACGTAGCCGAGTCCACTGAGCGATGGGTGTTTGGTTAAAACCGATAAAGATGCCCTCTGCAGCGCTAAACCGGCTTCATTTAGGGTCTCGACCACGATCAATAAAGTCGACTGCAAATCCGTGACCGCGTTGGCGTGCTCGATTATCTTCGCGTGCAACGCAGTGAGCCAGGGTGCAGAGAGTTCGGAGTCAGAGCGCACGCCACTTCCTATCGTTGTGTTTTCTCGGCATTTCGGAGCACCGTTTGGACCCACTGAGTCTACTAACAATTAAGCTGCACCTGTGACTTTGTGAAAATCAGTCAAAGGGCATGCGGGATACGCTCAATCTTTCACAAAAATGAAGCCCATTCCACCAGAATTAGCAAAAAACATGGGAATTGCTCTTAAGCACTATGCGGTGCTTGTGCGGCCTGCAGGACGACACGTGCAGTTCTAAGTTGCGACGGCAGCGTGGCGCGGATTCCGGCGTATTCGGCCTCCTCAGTGTGGGCCTCTGCGACAATCATCGCCGCATCGATTTCGACGACGTCGCCTGCCTCCTGAACCGCTGCGCACCGGGCGACGAGCTCGCGCAACGTCGCCTGGTCGGCTGCACCCCGGCGTAGCAGATCTTTGTCCATGGTCGGGCGCGCTCGCGGCAGGCCCCAGACGCGTAGCATCAATGCACCCTTCAGTAGCACCGTGTCCGCATCCGGAAGGCGAGCGATGCGGGCGAGGAAGCGCCCGATGACATATCGC
>CAIVRI010000082.1 GCA_903908265.1 uncultured Pseudomonadota bacterium | reverse complement strand
TATTGCCGTCCCGATCGGCATAGACGATATTTTCTGAGGGCACCTTCCAGCGGGCAACGGCCGCCTCGAACTCGTGCCAATTCTGTGCCCGGTCGATCTGCAGGGAAGCGAGGTATCCCGCCGTGCCGGGCTCCGCACCCACCCAGCGCAGTGCGAGTGCGCGGCTGCCGTCTTCCCAGAGGACCGGTCCGTGCTGGGTAGAGTACAACTGCACATCGACCGGGTTGCCATCGCGTACCGCGATGCTCTCGTGCGCGACCGACATCGTCCGCCAGCCGTGTGCGGTCTTGTAGCGACGTGGGTTCGTCGGATCGAGTTGTTCCACGTACAGGTCCTGTTGGTCTAGACCGAAAATGGTGAAGCCCCACGCGATGTGCGCGTTATGGCCGAGCGCGACACCGGGTAGACCCGGTTCGCCGGCGCCAATAACGTTCCAACCCGGCGCGACCAAATGCACCAGGTAGCGCAGTGAGGGTAGCGCGACGACGCGGTGCGGGTCATTGGCCAGCAGCGGCTTACCGGAGGCGGTTAAGCGTCCGGCAATCGTCCAGTTATTGCTGCCTTCATGGGAGCGCGCCGGAAATTCGATGTGTTGGTCACTGCCGATTAAGTTGCGGAGCAAGACCGGCGCCAAGCCGCGCAGGTCGAGCCCTGCGCTGGCCCTCAGCGGTACGACCGGGTCAAGATCCAGCACCCGTGCGGCGCCCTCGGCGCCGAGGTCTGTCAGCGTCTGTGCATTGGACAGTTCGGATAGCGCGTTGCCGGTCATCGAGAACGCGGCCATTCGGTTTAGGCAGTCCGTTGGTTGCCAAGGGGAGGGTTTGAACCCGGCGAGTTGGAACTCGATCGGCAAGCCCGGCCCGCCGGGGGTCTCGAGAGTGCGGATGTAGGCATTGATGCCGTCGGTAAACGCGGTGAGGATCGCCCGGGCGTCGGGCGCATAACTGGCGTACTCGGCTTGCATGGCGCCGTGATAGCGCAGCTTGCGGGCCTGTATGTCGCGGGCGACCGCACTGGGACCGAGCACTTCGGCGAGCCGACCCTGGCCGGAGCGTTTCCACAGTTCCATTTGAAACAGCCGGTCTTGGGCGGCGACGGCGCCCTGTGCAAAGAATAGGTCGTGCTGATTGTTCGCGTAGATATGCGCAACACCCCACGTATCGCGCAGTACCTGCACGGGTTGCTGGAGGCCTGACAGGCGCAACGCGCCCGACACCTGGGCCTGTGCGGCCTGCGCCTGCGCATGAAGATCTGCTATGGCGGGGCCGCCGGCCAGTGCGCAGTACGGCCACAGAAAAATAATCCACGTCAGGAACTTCATGGGAACCTCGCTGGGTATGCGTAATCGCTCGGCACAGCGTGCAGCCGTGTCTTTAGGGTGTTGGCGGTAGGGTGGCGTTGGCTAGGATGCGCTGCTGCGTGATGAAACGGTGGATATCCGCTTCCAGCGCCGTCAGGGGTACCGGCCCGCCGCGCAGGATCCGGTCATGAAAGCGTCGGACCTCGAAACGCGCGCCGAGTGCGCGCTGCGCAGTGGTCCGTAAGGCGCGGATTTTTAGTTCCCCGACTTTGTAAGCGAGCGCTTGGGCGGGATAGGCCACATAGCGTTCGACCTCCGCGCGCGCCTGTTCGTCGGTCATGGAAGAATGCGCCAGCATCCATCGCACGCCGTCGTCGACCGACCATCCGTACGCGTGTAGTCCCGTATCAATCACGAGGCGGTTGGCTCGCAGGATGGCGTAGTTGAGATGGCCAAAGTACTGCCAGGGGTCGTCAAACAAGCCCATTTCTTCGCCAAGGGACTCCGCGTATAGGCCCCAGCCTTCGATAAATGCAGTGTAGTTGCCGTAGCGGCGGAACGCGGGCAGATCCTGCTGCTCCAACGCAATGGCAGCCTGGAAATGATGGCCAGGTAGGCCCTCATGCAGGGCAATCGTCATGACGTTGTAGCGGTCCTGCACGCCAGAAGCATAGATGTTCATCCACAGAATGCCCGGACGCGATCCATCGGCGGCGGGTGCCGCATAGTCGCCGTTGCCCTGGAAGGTCTTGGAAGACTCCGGGGGTAAGGGGCGAATTTCGTATGGTGTTGTGGGGATTGTGCCGAATAGCTCTGGCAGGTGCGGGATGATCTGTGTAGTCGCTGCGCGGTAGGCAGGGACGACCTCCTCGGGCGCGGTGAAGTGGAGTGCCGGATTGCGGCGTACATATTCCAGGAACTGCGCACGCGACCCTACAAAGCCTACGTTTTCTCGCACTCGGTCGATGGCACGACTGATGCGCTCTACCTCCGTCTTACCCAGCGCATGGATCTGTTCGGGCGTCAGCTCAGTTGTGGTGTGCAGGCGTACCAGGTGGCGGTAAAGCGCCTGCCCATGGGGTAGTGCCCCGAGGCCGACGCTGGCACGCGCATGTGGCTGGTACTCGGTTGCCAAATAGTCGTGTAAGCGACCGTAGGCCGGTTGGATGACGGTCGCAATCTTTTCTCGATACGCTTGTTCTAGACGGCTGCGCTGCTGCGCCGTGAAATCGCTCGGCATGGCGACGACCGGTTGCCAAAACTCTGTTTCCTCGGGTGTTTTATTCAGGTGTACCTGCAGTTGCGGCAGTATCCGATCCACCACGAGGCGCGGCAATACGACACCGCTTCGCACGCCCTCCTGCAAACGGCGGATCGCATCGTTGATCCAGTCTGCAAAGGCGTCAGCGCGGTGCAAGGCGAGGTCGTAATCTTCGATTGTCTTAAATGGGAACGCCCCAGACCCGGCTGCATCCTGCGCAAACACGAGGTGAGGGCCCTGGAATTGGTCGGTCGGTAGTTGGCGCGCCATCTCGAATAGGGGCCCACTGTAGTAACGCAAACTTTCGTCGAGTGCGTTACGCAGGATGCGCACGCTGCGGCGGTCTTCTCCGGGCACAGGGGTGCTCTGCGCGTCTGCCAGTTCTGCGCGGTAGCGCCGCAGTGTGGCGAGCCTGTCTGCACGCCAATCCTCTTCCAGCGACTGATCGAATTGCCCAAGGTAGGATCGGTCGCCCAGTTGCATGGCTTGCGTGGGATTGAGGCGTAGTTCGTCTTGCCAATACGCCGCGTAGAGAGTGGCCAGGGGCCGCGCAGAGCCGGCGCTGGGGCATAGCGCAGCGATGGCCAGTAGGAGCGAGAAGAATTGGGCGTGCGTTTTTTGGCGGCGCATAGATCACTCAGTGGGCGTCGGGGCCGCCGTTTGGTGCGGTACGGAACTTTAAAGTGTCTGGGCCTTGACCTTCAATGCCCAAGATTTAACTGTCGTTGGTTTGTACTCTTGGACCTATCAATATAAAGAGGCCAGTGCTACGAAGCGGACACCAGAGATCAAGGCTGCTCGGTTCCTAAGTTTCTTGAGGCAGCCAGAGCCGCTCGTTGAAGGTCAGGCTGCGCAGGCCGATCACTTATTAACCGCATGGAAAGGCACCATCGCTAAGCTGCGAATCAATGAAAAAGTAAAGCAACTCTCTGCCATGCCACTTGATTTTGATAGTGAGGCTGGCACTTTGGTGGGTGATCAGGACAAATCTAAGACCATATTGACCGCAACGCTGGAGTAGCGCTGCCATCACGGACCTGCAAGCGCAAGGCAACAAAGGGCCTTACAACGCGTCGGAATTGGTACCTCTCATAGCCGCGAACTGCCCCGAGTGCCACCCACACTATTAGCACCAGGCCCGACGGAACGGATTGGCCGAGCGCTGCGAGCGCGCCGATGGGGCCGCGAAAAAGAAGCAGTGTGGCCGGAGCGAAGAGCACAACGACCTCCAGAAGAATTAGCACGCGCTTCCACATCGCCGTCTAACTCCGGGCTGAGCGGCCGTTCGCGACGACCACGGTCCGTGGCACTTTATCGTTCACGGACCGCTCCAGCCTTTGTTAGAGATTTCCCAGCGTAGTGATCGGCGTACGTGTCGAGGAGCCGCCGAATCATTCGCTGATACGAAGTGTTGGAGCGATCGGCCTGGGCTTTAAAGACGTCGACGCTGCGCTTGCTAAGGGAGATCGTAACTTTCACCCCGTCGTCATTCAGGACGAGCTGATCCGGGGACGGCAGGAAGTCATCGGCGACTTCAATTCGTCCTAGGGGCTCACTCGTATATTTGATTTTGCGCTTCATAAATTTTCTTCCCTCGTCTCCAGTAGCCAGCGCCAATTATTCGAATCACGTCGTCCCGGTAGGTAAAGCGGACGGTCATTATCCCGTCCCCTACTTTCCCGAAGCAGTAGAACCGCTGCTCCGTGCGGCTGTGCCTCAGGTCCCGCGCAATCACGCGTCGCGCGTCGAAGAACGCGAGTTGTGCCTCTGAGAAGGCAACCCCGTGCTTGGTGAAGTTGGCCGTAGCCTTGGCGGGGTCCCACTCGAACGAAGCAGCCTTGCGCCCAATACTGCCTAGAGTATGGAAATATTGCCATACGCCGGTATGGCGGATAGGAAATCGCTAACAACTAATGAACTGACGGGTTCTGGTTAGCATATGCACGGTCCCTCGCTTTCGCTATCCATAAGGGTTTCGCAGCGCATTCAATGCGTTGGAAAGACTAGCTGTCGGTGACGTCACGATGATATGCGGACCCGCAGTTACCGGCATCTCACCCTTCACGAATTCCTCGATGAGGCGCGGAGGGATACGTGACCCATCGATGGCCTGCAACTTTTATCCTGTTCTAAAGTTGCAACTCATCGGCCTTTCACAGCGTGGCTGTCCGTAAAACCGAAATTCGCGTCAGATCCAGCCCGGTTTTTGTATCGTAGGACGATGTACTTGGGTACATTCTGCATATTATGCTGTCCATGACAGCGATCGCCTTCCGGAGCGATCAGACTTAGGGGCATCCTGCACCGGAGCAGAATCTTCGGTTGAAAGGATTGTCAGTATGGCCACCACGGTCACCCTCAATATTAACGGTGTGAATCGCTCGGTCACCGTCACCGACGTGAATATGAAATTGCTCTGGGTCCTGCGCGACCTGCTCGGCTTGACGGGCACCAAGTATGGCTGCGGGATTCAGCAGTGCTCCGCCTGCGCCGTCCTGTTGGATGGTCAGAATGACTATGCGTGTTCGCTGGCCGTATCCGATGTGGTCGGGCGCAAAGTGACGACGATCGAAGGGTTGGCGGGCGCCGACCCGTCGTCCACGGTCGCGGCCGATGCCAATTATGTGATGGCAGCGGCTGCGTGGCAGCAGTATCAAGTCCCGCAGTGCGGTTACTGCCAGTCCGGCATGCTGGTGCGGTGTGTGGGCGCGATGAAGGCGGGCCACCATGGTTCACAGATCCTGCCCGAGATGCCGAACATCTGCGCTTGCGGCACGTATGCCCGCATCAAGCAAGCCGTCACCAATCTCTAAGGAGCGGTCATGAACAACTCTTCAAAGACGCCGGATGCGCCGGCCGTGGCCGATCTGTCCCGTCGTGATTTTCTCAAATCCGGCGCCGGGCTCACCGTTGCGGTGGCGCTCGGTGGCGTCGGTCTGAGTATTTCTAAGTCCGCGGAGGCCTCGCCGGCCTATCCGGGACTTGTGACCTCTTGGCTCAACGTCAGCACCGCCAACGTGGTGTCGCTGACCATCGGTACGACCGAGATGGGTCAGGGTTCACGCTCGGGGTTGGCGCAAATCATTGCCGAGGACCTGTGTGTCGATATCAATACCGTGGTGCTTCTCCAAGGCGGCGCGACGATTGCCTACACGGGTAGCAATGCGGTCTCCCGTGGCTACGCCACCTCGACCGGTGGTAGCGGCGCCGTGCGTAACAATTTCTGGGCCTTGCGCGATGCGGCGACACAGGCGCGCGAGATGCTGGTGCTGGCGGCCATGGATGTCACCGGCGACGCGTTGCGGGCGAACTACGCCACGGTCAATGCGGTTGTGACCTACACGCCGACCGGTGCGAAGTATACCTACGGTCAGTTGGCCGACGCAGCCTCCACCAAGGCCGCGCTGGTCACGGGTCTGACGGCGCCCGATACACCGTTTAGCGCCTTGACCGTCATCGGCAAGTCGGTACCGCGTGCCGACATCCCGCCGAAGTTGACGGGTAAGGCCGTTTACGGCGTCGACGTTGTCTTGAAGAACATGGTTTTTGCTGTTGTGAAGCACTGCCCGACGTTCGGCGGTTCGCTCTCAGCGGTGCCGGCAGCCCCGAAGGGCGCCATCGCGGCTGTACCGTTGGCGGTTTACGACTTCACTTTCCCGGATCCGACCAAGAACTATACCGCCTCGACGTTGTTGAAGTTGACGCGCGGATTGGAAGTCTCGGGTAGCCAGACAGCGGTTGCCGTGGTCGCGGCGGATACCTGGAATGCGATCAATTATGCTAATGCGCTCGCGCCGGCGTGGAAGTTGCCCGCGGGCGCGACGCGCCTGAACGATGCGCAATTCTTGGCCGATGGTAATTCGCTGGTCTCCCAGACGACCCTGCCCTCGACGCAACCGGGTATTGTGACGGGTACGTCTGTCACACCGAGTGCCACCTTGTATACCGTTGCGGGTTCCTATGCCGCGACGGAGCCGGCGGTGGCGAGTGCCGGGCAGGTGGTCGATGTGGTGTACACACTGCCGTACGTCGCGCACGCCGCGATGGAAGTGTTGAGCTGCACGGTCGATTACAAGCCGGGCGTGAGTTGCACGATTTATGCATCGACGCAGGTGCAGCAGAATGCGCTCAAGCTCGTCTTTTTGCTGTTACGCCAACTGGGCGACACGACGATCGCACCGATCACCAACGGTGTCTGGGATACGAGCCGAATCCAGATCAGCACGACGTTCTTAGGGGGTGCGCTCGGTCGTAAGTTGGAAGTCGACTTCATCAGCCAGGCGGTGCAGACCGCGGTGGCGGTTGCTAAGTTGGCGGCCGGTCCTCGTCCGGTGAAACTCATGTGGACGCGTGAGCAGGACTTCACTCACGACCAATACCGCCCCATGGCCGTCGTGCGCGCTCGTGCCGGCGTTAATGGTTCCGGTAACACTGCCACGATCGCGGGACTTGAGTACCGCGTGGTGTCCCCATCGATCGCGCTGCAGCGCGGTAGCGTGCTCAATACGAACCCCGCCGCGGGAGTCGTCGGTGATAGCCAGGGTTCGGAAGGCGCTCGCGACTTGCCGTACGCGATGGGTTCGCAGCTCATCGAATACGTCACGCACCCGTCGCAAATTCCACTGGGCTATTGGCGTTCGGTGGGTGCGTCTATCAACGTGTTTGCCGTCGAATCGTTCATGGACGAGCTCGTGGTTGCTGTGGGCGCTGACCCGTACCAGTTCCGTCGCAATCAGTTGCTCTCGACGATTAGCAGCGGGGCTGCCGACGCCGCGATAGCGCAGCGCTGGTTGGCCGTACTGGATTCCGCTGCGACCTTGGGGTCGTGGGGTAAGCCTGCGGCCGGCAACTTTCAAGGCATCGCAGTGGGTGCGGCTTTTAACAGCATCATTGCTATGGTGGTGGAGTTGTCAGCGACCGCAACATCCATCACCGTGAAGAAAGTATCGGTGGCTTTGGATAGCTACCTCGTCGTCAATCCGGACTCGGCGATCGCGCAGATGCAGGGTGGCGTGGTGCACGCGCTGAACGCAACGCTCTACGGACGGCAGACCTTCGTGAATGGCGTCGCGCAGCGGGCTAATTTCAACACGTACAGCATGATCCGGTCGTCGTCGATGCCGGATGTGCAAGTCGTGCTGACGCAGCCGACGACCCTCGCGCGCAGCAGCGTGATCGGCGGTGTGGGTGAGTTGGGCGTGCCAGCTCTGGCACCTGCGATTGCCCATGCGTTCTTTAAAGCAACGGGTAAGCGCGTACGTTCGCTGCCGTTCTTCGGTTGATCGATGGGTCGTAGAAGGGCCCTGACCGTTCCGCGGTCGGGGCCCTTTTTGGCGAAATCCCCACCGTCTCAGAAAGTCGTTATCCTTATCGAAACGAGGGCGGGGACATCCTCGCGGAGACCGCCCGCAATCCCTGACCGACCTGCATAAACTGATCCACTGCCTCCGGTCATCACCACCTGTATCGGAGGAATAGTCCCCTCAATGCTTCCGACAAATGAACCAGCGTCGCGCCGTTCACGCGATTGACGTTGATTTCCCTGAGTGAAAATGTATATTGATAATGTACATTTCTTTATGAGTGTGTCATGGCCCTTCAAATCGCCAATCCCACGGTCGTTGCCAAAGTCGAGCGTTTGGCAAGGGCGAAAGGCATGACCAAAACGGCTCTGGTCGAGTGGGCCGTCGACCGTCTGGCGGCAGAATCTCAAATGCTTCGGGATCCCAACAGCATGGCGAGCTTACTCACCCAACTGGATGCCATCCCTGACCGGCCCGATGCCGACGATCCGATGCTTTGGGATGACATCGGATTGCCTCGGTGATTGCGGTGGATACATCGGCCATCGTTGCCGTCACGTTAGGCGAGCCAGAACGGGCCGTCTTTTTGGCGAGGATTCAAAGTTCGGAGCGCGTTTTTATCAGTACCGTGTCGGTAGTGGAGTCGCAGATGGTCATGCATGGGCGTCGCGGACCGCGAGGCGTGCTGCTACTCGACGATTTACTGCGCTTGCCGCCGTTTGAAATTGTTGCGCCGACCAGTGAGGAGATGAAAGCGGCTTATGCCGCCTTCGTGCTCTACGGCAAAGGCTCAGGCCACCCTGCCGGCCTCAACTTTGGAGATATT
The DNA here is from genome assembly GCA_903908265.1 of uncultured Pseudomonadota bacterium. GTDB lineage: Bacteria > Pseudomonadota > Gammaproteobacteria > Steroidobacterales > Steroidobacteraceae > CAIKZZ01. Next base: position 897 of record CAIVRI010000082.1, on the reverse strand, counting down.
TTTAGCTACGCCCTGGCTAAGGTGCGTGGTCTCCCGCTGCTATTCAAGGGCGCCGATTTCTCGCAGACTGATTTGCAAAGAGTGTGTTAACGGGGTCGAGCCCTCAAGGTTTCTTCACACTCATGTTCCGTCTGTTTGGTGGGTTAGACCCTTCTTTCAAGCTTTTCGGCCGAACTGCGAGCCTAATGGGGTCTGGGTAATGCCTGCTGGAACCAGAACCTCCTCGAGCAACATTTCGCCGGGATGAAACGGATTACAGGGCTGCGGATGGGACTTTTTGGCCATGGGTGCGCCGAGTGATCATCGACGATCGCAACATCTAGGGCGGTGCCGCGTTCGAATGGGAAGCTCAGGCACCACGGGTGGTTGATCCGAATCGAATACATACCCTTGCTTTGACCTTTGAGTGCCTCAACTCGATGGCCGGACGGCGCGCGACGGTCTGTGAGATCTGCACCGTCGTGGCGGTATAGAATCTTGCGCCGCGCAGCTCGCAGGAGATCCGTCGGAAATGCCCGGATATCTTTCGAACGTCGGTCATAAAACACGTCTTCGGCCAGCCGATTTCCGAAGCTCTCGATCATGGTTTTGCGCTATCGAAATTCGATAACAATCGCAACGGCCCCGCGAGTGGGTCGCGCCCGTTACGCGCAATGGCTGCCACGGTGATTGCGAAGGCGAGACGGCTCGTCGCGTTTCACAAAGACGGCCGCCGCTGCGGGGTCGCAGACGGTCGCGGGTGCCGTTCGTTGGTAGAGCCAGCCGGCCAGGGCAAAGCGGCGAGAGTGTGTCCCGATCGGCGCTCGACCGCTACGGGGTTGCCGTTAACGTATTGTTTCTAATCGGCTGTTTGGTGGGCGCGACAGGGATCGAACCTGTGACCCCTTCCATGTCAAG
>CAIVRI010000081.1 GCA_903908265.1 uncultured Pseudomonadota bacterium | reverse complement strand
GTCTCATAGTAGCCGGGCACAGACAGACAACCTTCGTCGTGTTGCACGGGTAGCCCGTCAATCGACACGATTTCAGGATTAATAAAAACCAATGGTTGATCGTTATTTTCGGAGACATCAATCACGATCAGGCGCAGGTGCCGATCGACTTGTGGGGCAGCAAGCCCAACGCCTGGGGCGGCATACATGGTCTCGAACATGTCGTCGATCAACCGACGGATGTCCGCATTGACCTCGGTCACCCGTTGGGCGCGGGTCCTCAGGCGGGGATCGGGATATTGGAGAATCGTGAGGCGCGTCATAATTGGCGTTAGTCGGTCCGTGTCGGCGGCGCAATATTGCTGCTACAGTCTGAACGAGGTTGGACCTCGCCCGGAGACCTTTGGTTGCATCGGTATCCGGCGTTCCGTGTGGTCCCGTCCCGTAGCAGAGTACGATTATAGGGCGGTCGAACCGTGGGGTCTCGTTAGAGTGCTCGCGGCTTCACTTCAGCGAGGGTCGTCCAGTTGATAAAAACGCTTCGCCTCCTCATTGCCGCTTTCCTGCTGGGCGCCTTACCGGCCGCCCAGGCGCTGACGCTGGCGCCGGATGCCCCGGAACGCTACGTCGTGCAAGCCGGAGACACCTTATGGGGTCTGGCCGGCAAGTATCTGGCCGACCCTTGGTCTTGGGCCCAGCTTTGGCATGCGGGCGCCGGGATCGATAACCCGAACCGCATTTACCCGGGTGATATCCTGACCTTGCGCCAGGATGCCAACGGCAATCCTATACTGATGCTCGAACCGACCGAATCTGTCCCGGACGGCGAAGTTGTCCATCTCGGACCCACCCTCCGATCCAGCGCCCTCCCTACCGCCATTCCGACGATCCCCCACGATATTGTCGCGGCGTTCATGTCGCGCCCGACCCTGCTGCCTGTGGATGGCCTCGCCAAACTGCCTTATGTGGTCGGCTTCGACCACGACCGAGTGGCCGGGGCAATCGGCAGCCGGCTGTACGCGCGCGGGCTAGATGTCGAGGCCAGCGGTTCATTCAGCGTCGTCCACGTTGGCGACCGCGTAAAGGACCCGGTGTCGCACCACACCCTCGGTTATCAGGCCATCTATACGGGTTCGGCCCGCCTCGACCAAGCCGCGTCAACGCCACACGGTCTGGCCAGCCTCACTCTGGTGCGATCCGCCCGCGAATCCCTGCCGGGGGACCGGTTGGTGCCGGAAACGGAAGAGTCCCGACTGGATTTCGTTCCCCACGCGCCCTCCCGTGCGGTCGATGCCCGCATTGCATCGGTCATTGACGGGGTGACCGCCATCGGCCAGTACCACGTGGTTTTGCTCAATCAAGGGCGCCGCACAGGCCTAGAAGCAGGCCACGTGCTGACCTTGTGGCACGAGTCCGGGGCTCTGCTGGATCATGGCCCGGGCGGGCCGGCGCGTGAAAGTGAGTTTTCCGCGGCATTCCGGCGCTCTGTCACGCTGCCCGCCGAGCCGGCCGGCTCCCTGCTCGTGTTTCGCGCCTATGCAGACGCCAGTTACGCTCTGATCCTGGAGACAAATTCCGAATTACGCGTGGGCGACGTCGCCCGCAGCCCTAATAAATAATTCAAAATCAATAAGTTACACAATTTTAAAAGACATCTTGCGAAATTGATAAGTTGGACAACGCTCTGGAAATGGGGTTAGATGCGTCCGGCTTCGAACCGTCAGGCGCAGTCACGTTGGTCGATCGCCGGATTTGCGGCCCTACGGGGTTGGCGGAACCGCGGTCGGGTAGGAGTGGATGTGGTGATGTCACGAACGTGGCCCCCCACTCCGTGGTCCAGACCCGGGGTACCCGAGCATGAACGACCCGATGAACGATAACGTACTGGACATACTCATCTATTTATTCGAGAACTTTCTCGAATCCGATACGGCGCCCCAGCCTAGCCGGGACGTACTCCGGGAAGAATTGGAGCAGGCTGGCTTTGCCGAAAGCGGCATTGAGCGCGCGCTCGAATGGCTGGAGGGCCTCGCTGGCGATGGCGCCGAGGTACCCGCCGTTCGGCAGCGCTCATTCCGTGCCTTCAGTGGCTTTGAAATGACCCGTCTGACGACCGAGGTGCGGGGCTACCTCGTGCAACTGGAGCAGGTCGGTATCCTGCCCGCTCAACAGCGCGAACTGGTCATCGACCGCCTTCTGGCCCTTGAAGCCGAGGAAATCGAGATCGAGCAAGTGAAATGGGTGGTTCTGATGGTGCTGTTTAGCCAACCAGGCCAAGAACAGGCCTATCAGCGCATGGAGGACCTCGTTTTCGAGGGGCCATCCGACGCAGTGCATTGACACACGCCGCCCTCGGGTGGCATCGATATAGTTAAGAGGGCCGCGGCCATCGGGACCGCGGTCACGCTTTTTGGGAACCATGAGCAAGAACCTCGTCATCGTCGAATCGCCTGCAAAGGCCAAAACCATCAAGAAGTACCTAGGCAAGGACTTCGAGGTGGTGGCTTCGGTTGGCCACATCCGTGACCTCGTCTCTAAAGACGGCGCCGTGGATCCGGAAAATGACTTCCGGATGAACTATGCCGTCACTGAACGTGGCGAGAAGCAAGTCGATGCGATCGTCAAAGCGATGAAGAAGGCCGATACGCTCTACCTCGCAACTGACCCGGACCGTGAAGGGGAGGCCATCTCCTGGCATATACTGGAAGTTCTACGCGAACGCGGCGTACTCGGCACCAAACCCGTACATCGCGCCAAGTTCTTTGAGATCACGAAGAAAGAAATCCAGACCGCGATCGCGCATCCGGAAAGTCTGTCCACCGCACTCGTCAATGCACAGCAAGCACGCCGCGCTCTGGACCACTTGATCGGCTTCAAACTATCGCCGCTGCTGTGGAAGAAGATGTTCCCGGGGCTGTCAGCCGGCCGCGTACAGAGCGTTGCCCTGCGGCTGATCTGCGAGCGTGAAGCCGAGATTCAGGCGTTTAATCGTCTGGAATACTGGACGATCGAAGTCGATGCTGAAAAGACGGGTCAGTCTTTCAAGGCACGTGTCGTCGAGGTCAATGGTCGACGCATCGAAGCAGACGTCGCCAAGAGCGCATTCACGCTCACGAATGAAACCTCTGCCCGAGCGGCTGAACAAGCGTTGGCAGCTGCATGCCGTGGTGAACTGGTCGTGGCCGAGGTCGAAGCCAAGCCGCGTCAGCGCAGCCCACAGGCACCGTTCCGAACATCCACGCTGCAACAAGCAGGCGCTAACCGTCTGGGTTACTCGGCACGGCGCACCATGCAGTTGGCACAAAAGCTCTACGAGGGTGTGGACTTCGGCGAAGGCCCCGTCGGCCTGATCACGTATATGCGTACCGACTCCACCTCTCTGTCGGTCGATGCGATTGGCGAAATTCGCCAGACGATCGCGAGCGCCTATGGAGCCGACGCGGTCCCTGCCCAGCCGCGCTCTTACGCAAATAAGCAAAAAAATGCGCAAGAAGCCCACGAGGCCATCCGCCCTACGTCTGCGGCGAACACACCCGATCAGCTGAAGGGCAAGATCGACGAGGACATGTGGCGCCTGTATGACCTGATCTGGAAGCGCTCCGTCGCCTCGCAGATGGTCAATGCCATCTTTGAGCAGGTCACCGTCACATTGAAACCGGGCGCTGATCCAACCGGCGGCATCGTGCGCGCGAATGGTTCTACGCTGGTGAAGGCGGGCTTCCTTGCCGCTTACGGCGTCGACGTCAATGACGATGAGGAGACCGAAGAGGGCGGGCGTTTGCCGGCGCTCGCCAAAGGCGATCGAACGCAGCTATTAAAGTTGTCACCCGAACAACACTTCACGCAGCCCCCGCCACGCTATACGGAAGCCACTCTGGTGCGTGCACTCGAAGAGCGTGGTATTGGCCGACCGTCCACGTATGCGTCCATCATTGAGACCCTGCGAGCACGCAAATACGTTGACGACGAGCGCCGCAACTTTTTACCAACCGACACCGGCAAGGTTGTCAGTCGCTTCCTCGTCGAGTATTTCGCCACCTACGTCGACTACGACTTTACTGCGCGTCTCGAGGACAGCCTCGACGATATCTCTCGTGGTGACAAGGAATGGATCCCAGTCCTGCGTGAGTTCTGGGGTCCGTTCATCAAACAGGTCCGGATTGCGGAAGATATTCCGCGTCCCGATTTCGGCCGGCAGCTCGGCATCGATACCGTATCCGGTCGACCAGTCAGCATCCGCGTAGGCCAGTACGGACCATTTGCGCAAATCGGCACGCGGGAAGAAGTCGAAAAACCGAAGTTCGCCAGCCTCAAGCCAGGCCAGTCGATGGATACCATCAGCCTCGCAGAATCACTGGACCTGTTCCTACTGCCCCGCGTACTCGGAGAACTACCGGACGGCGGTGCGGTGTCGGTGGCAATCGGCCGTTTCGGTCCGTTCGTGAAGTACGGCGCGAGCTATGTATCGCTGAAAGCCCCGGACGACCCGTACACCATTGAATTTCCGCGCGCGCTGGAAGTCATTGCAGAAAAGAAGGCGACCGACGCGGCGCGCCTCATCCGTGACCATGGGGATGGGATTCAAGTCCTGAACGGCCGCTTCGGCCCCTACATCACGGACGGCGAGAAGAACGCCAAGATCCCGAAGGATCGCGAGCCGGCGAGCCTGTCCCGTGAAGAGTGCGCGGTACTGATCGAGGCGGCGCCGGTTCCCAAAGGCCGGGGACGCTTTGGGCGCAAGAAGACGGCGGCCAAGAAATCCACTAAGCCTGCGAAGGCCCCGGCAAAGAAGAAGGCCGCCAAAACCAAGGCAGCGGCAAAAAAAGCCTAACCGCGCTCCGTGCGGCCTAGCGAGGATCCGATCATGCAGCCTGACAAGAATGCCGTCCGCGAGTACCTCGTCGGCTTGCAGGCTCGCATCACCGAACAGGTCGCTGCGGCGGACGGCGGCGCGCAATTTGAGTCTGATGCATGGCAGCGCCCCGGCGGCGGCGGCGGTGAAAGTCGGATTCTGCGCAATGGCGCCGTGTTTGAGCAGGCTGGGGTTGGATTTTCTCATGTGATGGGCATGGGCCTGCCGCCCTCTGCGACCCAGCAGCGACCCGAGCTGGCCGGCGCGCAATTTGAAGCCATGGGCGTTTCGCTCGTGTTTCATCCGAAGAACCCCTTCGTGCCGACAACGCACATGAACGTGCGGTTCTTCATCGCAGAAAAGGAGGGCCTACCACCGGTCTGGTGGTTCGGTGGTGGCTTCGATTTAACGCCGTATTATCCGGTTCTTGAGGATGTGATTGGCTGGCACGAGGTAGCTCAAAGGGCCTGTCTGCCGTTCGGGCCGGACGTGTATCGACGCTACAAGCAGTGGTGCGACGAATACTTCTATCTCAAGCACCGGGGCGAAACGCGCGGCGTGGGCGGACTTTTTTTTGACGATTTGTCAGAGGGCGGCTTCGACCGTTGCTTTGCGTTGCAACGCGCCGTGGGGGATGCCTTCCTCGATGCCTATCTGCCCATCATTGCACGGCGCCGGCAGACGCCATACGGTGAACGGGAGCGGCACTTCCAGTTGTACCGGCGCGGCCGCTATGTGGAATTTAATCTCGTGTTTGATCGCGGCACGCTATTCGGGCTGCAATCGGGTGGGCGTACGGAGTCCATCCTGATGTCACTACCCCCTCTGGTGCGCTGGGACTATGACTGGCATCCCGAGCCGGGGTCTGCCGAGGACGTGCTGTACCAGGACTATCTGCGACCGCGCGATTGGCTAGGTGCTTCGCCATGCGCACCGTGACCTGTCTATGAACTATCGTCACGCGTACCACGCTGGCAATGGCGCCGATGTGCTCAAGCACGTCGTTCTACTCACTTTGCTCGACCACATCGGCCGCAAAGAGACGCCGTACTGCTATCTGGAGACCCACGCTGGGCGCGGCATGTACCCACTGGGAGACGCCGAGACACAGCGCGCTGGTGAATACCGCAGTGGCATCGCGAAACTCCTCGAGGCCAGCGATGCCCCGCCCGCCGTCCTGCGTTACCTTGAACTCGTACGTTCCCTAGGCGTCGAAGACGGCGCGTTGGTTCGCTACCCCGGCTCGCCGGCACTCGCTCTCGCCTGTATGCGCGAACAGGATCGCGCCATCCTCGTCGAGCTACAGCAGTCCGAAGCGACCGCGTTAAAATCAACGGTCTATCGCGATCGGCGCGCCCAGGTGCACGAACGCGATGGCCATGAGGCGCTGATCGCCCTGCTCCCCCCCAAAGAGAAGCGCGGACTCGCGCTCATCGATCCGCCTTACGAACAGCCCGATGAATTTGAGCGCCTTGAGGGCACCCTCACCAGCGCCTACGCGCGGTGGCCAACAGGCACCTATGCCGTCTGGTATCCGATAAAGCACGGAGACGCTGCGCAGCGATTTCTGAACCGGATGGCCGCGACCGGCATTCGTCGTCAGTGGGTTATCGAAATGACCCACGAACGCGACGATCTGCCCGGCGGGCTGAACGGCTCCGGCCTCTTGGTCATCAACCCACCGTACCAACTCAGAGAGTCCCTCAATGGCTGTCTGGCTTGGCTACACGCGCGACTAGCGCAACCGGGCCGGGGCCGTCATCGAATGTCTTGGCTGGTGCCGGAATAACCTAACGGGTGACGATTCGGCGCCGGTGTGGTGTGATCTCGTGAAGCCGTTGTTGGAGTAGACACCGATGCGTCCCATTCCTGGATCTTTTCCCCGCGTACGTATGCGCCGCATGCGCCATGACCCCTTCTCGCGGCGCTTGATGCGCGAGTCCACGTTGACGACGGACGATCTCATCTATCCAATGTTTGTCATTGAAGGGCAAGGTCAACGGGTCCCGATCGCATCGATGCCCGGCGTTGCCCGCGTCAGCATCGACCTCTTGGTCGAGGAAGCGCTTGAACTAGTGACACTAGGCATTCCCGCCATCGCACTGTTCCCTGTGCCCGATGCCGAGACAAAATCATTGGACGGCCGAGAGGCATGGAACCCCGAAGGTTTAGTGCAACGGGCGGTGCGCGCGTTAAAAGCGGCAACACCCACCTTGGGGGTCATCACAGACGTTGCGCTGGATCCGTACACCACCCACGGCCAGGACGGTGTAATCGATGCGCAGGGCTACGTCATCAACGACGTCACCACGGAGGCGCTCGTACAGCAAGCCTTGTCGCATGCGGCAGCCGGCGCGGACATAGTCGCTCCCTCCGACATGATGGATGGGCGCATCGGCCGAATCCGCGACGCACTCGAGGCCGCAGGCCACATTCACACAAAGATCCTCGCATATTCGGCTAAGTATGCCTCCAGTTTCTACGGCCCCTTCCGCGATGCGGTCGGGTCCGCGGGCAACCTGGGAAAAGCCGATAAACACACCTATCAGATGGACCCGGCCAACAGTGATGAGGCGCTCTACGAAGTGGCGCTCGATCTGGAAGAGGGCGCGGACATGGTGATGGTGAAGCCAGGGATGCCCTATTTGGACATCGTCCGCCGCGTGAAGGACGAGTTCGGGGCCCCAACCTTGGTATACCAAGTTAGCGGAGAGTACGCGATGCTCAAGGCCGCCTGCCAAAACGGTTGGCTGACCGAACGCGCAGTGGTACTGGAAGCGCTCATCGCGTTCAAGCGTGCCGGTGCCGACGGCATACTGACGTACTTTGCCAAAGATGCGGCGCGCTGGCTGGCCGAGGATCCTGCTCCGTGATGGCAGCGCCGGACCGCTATGCGGTGATCGGCCACCCGGTCAGTCATAGCCGCTCGCCTTTTATCCACGCGAAGTTCGCCGAAGCTACCCAGCAACTGTTGGAATACGGTCGGATCGATGCGTCACCAGTCGACTTTATCGAGATCGTCAGGACTTTTTTTGCCGACGGGGGTCGTGGACTCAATGTCACGTTACCCCACAAAGAAGCCGCTGCGGCGCTGGTCGACGAGCTCACAGAACGCGCGACGCTAGCCGGCGCGGTCAACACGATTATCCGTCTGTCCGACGGACGACTGCGTGGTGACAATACCGATGGCATCGGACTCGTCACCGACCTAGAGCACAATCTAGGGGTTCATCTCGCCGGCCAGCGCATCCTCGTACTGGGTGCCGGTGGCGCAACCCGCGGCGTACTCGGGCCCCTGTTAGCCCAAGCACCCGCATCCGTGCTCGTCGTCAATCGCACCGCACAGCGCGCGCAAGCACTCGCCACACACTTCGCGCAGCGAGGCGTCATCGCGGGTGGCGGTTATGACGCGTTAATCCACGTTGGTGTGTTTGATCTCATCATCAACGGCACCTCGGCTGGATTGTCGGGCGAAACCGTGCCTTTGCCGGCTACGTGCGTCGGGAGTAACACGGTCGGTTACGACATGATGTATCTCCCGACGGGCACCCCATTCACAAAACAACTGACCCAGATGGGTGCGCAAGCGGCCTGGTTGGGATACGGCATGCTGGTGGAGCAGGCGGCGGAGGCATTTTATCTATGGCGCGGGCTGCGCCCGCCAACACGAACCGTGCTCGCCTTGCTGCAATGACGAGTCAGCGGTCTTAGCCAAACGCAGGGCTCAGCGCACGGCCAGTCAGTGCAGCGCACACAATATAAACCACCGTCTTCTGCGGACTCTCCCCAACAGCCGCAGTAGGGCGATCACCAATCGGCGCCTTAGGGCTCAGTAGTCCCCCATAGAAATCGACACGCAAAGTGACCCAAGAATTGGTCCACAACTTGGCTATTGAGCCTGAAATGCCTCCTACGCGAAAATAGCCAGTCGTGGCCGCCGAGGCACTCTATGCGCATTGGCCGCTCTACTGGTATCGTCGCGCCGTCGGACGCTGCATCTCGGGACTGGCGAAATGCGCCTCCGGGACCCTGAAGTTGGTCGTTACTCTGAATGCCTGTCCTTGATTGGAGTTTGCTCCCCATGCCCTCTTTTGACGTCGTATCCGAACTTGACCACCATGAAATGCAAAACGCTGTAGATCAGACTAGGCGGGAATTGGAAAATCGGTTCGATTTTCGGGGCGTGGACTGGAAGATCAAGCATGAGAAAAATGATCTATTGCTGGAATCAAATTCGCAGCACCAAGTTCGGGCAATGTTGGACATCCTGCGCCTGAAGGTGGCGAAACGCGGTATCGACCAGGTCGTTCTCGATGTGAAGGACATGGAGTCCGATATTGCGCGTGCTCGACAGAAGATCCTACTGAAGGAGGGTATCGGCGTCGACGACGCAAAGCTTCTACAGAAAGCGATTAAAGAATCGAAATTAAAAGTGCAGGGTGCGATCCAGGGGGAAAAATTACGAGTGACCGGGAAGAACCGAGATGACCTGCAAGAGGCCATCGCCTTACTTAAAAGAACGAAGGTAGAGATTCCTCTGCAGTTCAATAATTTTCGCGATTAGATGTCACGCGTGGATCACTCGCGCCGCGTGCGCCACCCTTTATTAGAGCGGACAGCCGCAGAGCGGTAGTCCGCTTAATTACGGAAGCTGATTTCCCACCTGTATTGAAGAGCATTGCGTATGCGCTTCTTGCTTTTAGGTCGTGTCCCACAAATTTGTGGCGGCAAGAGCAACCCGCTCATCGAGTGCAGAGCAGGAACATAGTTGTCTAGGCCGTGCACAGCGGTCTCGCCCTTAACGGCAAGCAATGGCAAAAGGACGGCTCGCTTAATCTGTTGGCGCCAGTCGACCTAGTGCCTTGCTTACACTGCCCGGGCGACCACATGGGCGAGGGCGCACGTCGCTACGTAAACAGCAAGATCGTCTTCTGCACGGTCACGATGATTCCGTAAAGAATAGGGATGCCCACGGCAACCCAAACCAAGAAAAAATGAGTAGTTGAACTCGATCGAAGGTCGGTAGCGGACACGCCATCAGAGACGTCATGCGCTAGATGATATTCTTCTTCAACTTCTTTTTCGCTCATCAGATATTTTGAATCAACCGGTCGAACGGCGAGTGCGGCGAGCAATCCAATGCCAAGCAAGCATGCCAACACCCAGAAAATGGACCCATAGATGAAGTCATGCGCCACAGCACCTGACTCTAGGCGTACATCATGCAGATAATTCACGATGACCGGACCGAGCACACCGGCGGTTGACCAAGCCGTCAACAGTCGGCCATGGATCGCTCCAACAAACTGCGTCCCGAATAAATCAGCAAGATAAGCGGGCACCGTCGAAAATCCGCCGCCATACATGGAGGCGATAACACCGAAACACGCAACAAAAAGACCCAGTGATTTCGTCTGAGCGGCATAAGCAGCCAGAAGATACATCGCAATCCCGAGTAGGAAAAATACGAGATAAGTACGGCGCCTACCAATCAAATCCGACGCGGATGCCCAGACAAAGCGGCCAGCAATACTGCACAGAGAAATAAGTCCGACGAAACCAGCCGCAACAGCAGCTGCTTTTTTCAGCGTCTCCGGGCTCTGCTTGATCGCGTCAAATGCCAGCTCGGCATGGCCGGCCAAACGGCCACCGAATGTTTCCTGCAGCATTGGCGAGGCCGCGCCAATAATGCCGATAGCGGCCGATACGTTCATACATAACATGAGCCAGAGCAACCAGAACTGTGGCGTTCGATGCGCTTGACGTAGGTGGACATGGTGGCTCGTCAATTGGTCAATTACCGTGGCGGGCGGTGTATAACCTGCCGGCAACCAGTCTTTAGCCGGCAGACGGTAGGCGAGGCTGCCACCACTCATGAAGAGAGCGTAAAGCACGGCCAACACGATTAACGTTGGGGCTACCCCGGAGCTGCCATTGATGGCGTAGTGCCCCATCAGTGAGGTGGCGAGCGGGGAGCCAATCATCGCACCACCGCCAAACCCACCGATCGCCATCCCCGATGCCAACCCACGCCGGTCAGGGAACCATTTGATCAGTGTGGAGACCGGTGAAATGTAGCCAATCCCGAGGCCGATGCCACCAATGGCCCCTGCACCGAGCCACATCAACCAAAGGGCATGTAAGTGGACGCCAAGCGCACAGATCAGGAGGCCACCCGACCAACAGGCCGTGGCGGTCAATCCAGCACGCCGCGGACCCACGCGTACCAGCCACGCGCCAAACAACGCTGCAGAAACGCCAAGCACAACGAAGAACAGCGTATACATCCAGCCCAGATCAAATTGGGTCCAGTTGCAATCGGTCGCCGTCAAGGCCCGCGCAGTGCCGGCCAGCTTTTCACTGAAGGTCACGGCCCCGGCAGAGCAAGTCGCTAAGGGCTTGCCGTCGGTGCCGAGTAGCGCCGCCTGTAAAGGCTTCCAAAAAACGGAGAAACCATAGGACATGCCGATGCATAGATGGACCGCGAGCGCCGCCGGAGGGACCAGCCAGCGATTGAAATCGGGGCCAGCGGTGATTCTTTGCTTAGACAAGAACGGAGCGCGAGCAGTCGTCATCGATTCAATTCCTCCTGCGCTCGCAACGAACGACACGCGCCATAAAAACAGTCCGCCCAAGGTCAGGGCCGGTCTCTGACTCGCGCAAGCATCCCACATGCAACCGAAAACGACCATTCCAAGGGCGGCCAAGATGCCCCTTTAGGTCCGGCTGGACGTGCCAAGTGCCTGCGTAATGTCTCTATTGGCGTGCAACAAACCGACCCTTACCGGTCGCATAAACGTCATATTTCAGCCTTAAGATACAGATTGTTCGCACTTTTAGCCGCAACATGGCACTTGCGGGGACTACGGCAATGACCGATGCACTCGCAACCTTGGCGCAAGCCATTCGCGCGACTGACCCCTCTATACGCTTCACGATGCTGGAGGTCGGTGCCGTGCCGCTCGGCGGCGAGCCGGAACCTTTTCACCGCTTGCGAGATCTCTTCCCCGGCTCCCAAATTGTCGCATTCGAGGTCGACCCGGCATTGTGCCGCTCGCTCAATGAGCAGGCGCCGCCCGGACATCACTACTACCCAGTTGCCCTTGGCCGCCACGCGGAGACACGACCGTTCTATCTGACGCGGCACCCGATGTGTGCGTCACTGTATCGGCCGAATGAGGCGCTCATCTCGCTCTACCAAAATTTTGAAGTGGCGTATTTGGTGTCCGAGACCACAATCGACACAGTCAGTCTGGATTCGTTCGTGCATGACCACGCTCTCGGTGAGGTCGATTTCATCAAAATCGACATCCAAGGTGCTGAGCTCGACGTCTTTGAGGGTGGAAGCATGACCTTAAGGGCGACTCTTGCCGTGGTGTCCGAGGTCGAGTTTGTACCCCATTACGTGGACCAACCCCTGTTTGGTGACGTCTGTCGATGTCTCGACAACAATGGATTGATGTTCCACAAGTTTCTGGGCCTCGCGGGCCGCTCATTGCGTCCGATTGTGCTGAACAATGACGCTAATTTTGCATCTCAGCATATCTGGTCAGACGCGGTGTTCGTGCGGCATGTGCAACGCATCGCCCAACTCAGTAGCGCCCAACAACTAAAACTTGCTGTGTTGGCTTACCTGTACGGCAGCGCTGATCTGACTTATTACTGCCTTCAGCGATATGACGAGCAACAGGGCACCCAGCTGGCCGAGATCGTGCTCCGACTATAAACCCACGGGTGGTGGCGATTCTGTACGGCGATTAAAGTGCGCTGACCCTACACCGGGCAGGTGCTGCCGCTTACCGAGCCGCTAATATGCTGCAAAAGTCAGTCTCACAGGGGTGTTGGCCCCTTGCGGCGCCCGGCCCCATGAACACTCCCTCCTGCGCGCAATAGGTCCTTGCAGCGACGCGGGTAGCCAACGCAGGCCGAGGCAGTAGGAGCGGCCAGTCCACGCTGATGGCATTCCGACGCTGGAGTGCAAGGTCGAATCATGACCCCCTCGTCACAGCGGTGTAGCATACGAGTATCACCGATGATGGCGAGAAGTTTATGCCGTGTTTGCTTCGCATCGCGCTCAGCCTACTGCTTGCAGCCGCCTGGGCCGCCGCCGCCAGCGAAGTGCCCAATCCGGGATCGCCGGAGGCTGCCCGGGCTTTACTCTACGACCTCGTCGCACGTGACACGAGCTTAGGTCGTGGCGGGGTACCGGGGGCGGCGAAGGAGGTGGCTAGGCGTTTTCTGGACGCAGGGTTTGCGCCCGCCGACGTCACCATCGTGCCGTTGCACGACACGGCAGCCCTCGTTGTGCGTTACCGCGGTGACGGCAGCGGCGGGCGACCGATCGATTTTCTCGCCCACCTGGATGTAGTTGGGGCTCGTGCAGCGGACTGGGGACGAGACCCCTATGCGCTTACCGAGCAGGATGGCTACCTCATCGGGCGCGGCACGCTCGATGTCAAAGGGGAGATTGCACTGCTCGTCACCACGCTACTCGGTTTCAAGGCGCAAGGCTTCGTGCCCACGCGCGATCTCATTCTCATACTCACCGGCGATGAAGAGACGAGCGGCGAGACAGCCGACGAGTTGGTCACCCATCGTCGCGATCTCATTGACGCGGAATTCGCCCTCAATGCAGACAATCTTGGCGGCGGGTCTCTTGCCGAAACCGACGGCCGGCCGCTTTTGTTTCGCGTGCAAGGCGCTGAAAAAGGCTCGGCACGGTTTGTACTCAAGACGCAAAATCGGGGCGGCCATAGTTCGCAGCCGCGGTCTGACAATGCCATTTATGAGCTTGCCACTGCGCTCAAAATCGTTGAGGCGACCCGCTTCCCGGTACGTTGGAACGAATGGACTCTGGGTGACTTTGCAGGCACGGCAACCACCACGCCGGGCGCGCTCGGTGAGGCGATGCGGCGGTTTGCCAAAAATCCTCATAATGCGCAGGCCGCGGCAACAATTTCAGCCGACCCGATTTTTATCGGTCGACTGCGCACCACCTGCGTGGCGACGCTGCTCGAAGGTGGTCATGCACCAAACGCGCTACCCCAGAGTGCTGCCGCCACACTCAGCTGCCGGATCTTTCCCGGCGAAACGATGCAGGACGTGCACGCCATTCTGCAACGAGCGATTGGATCCACGGCAGTAGTCACTGACGGCCCCCCCATTGCGGCGGCGGCCGTCTCGGCGCTGCGCCCGGACGTCATGAAGGCCGTAGAGACTGCGGTCCAAGCGACACATCCTGGCGCCCGGGTGATTCCAACGCAATCTTCATATGGCACCGACGCGCCCTCCTTCCGTTTGGCCGGGATACCCACCTATGGCGTCGGCGGTCTGTTCATCAAAGAAAGTGAACAGTTTGCGCATGGACTGAACGAGCGGATTCCCGTCGCGTCGTTCGATGCAGGCCTCCAGTACTGGAACATATTAATGCGCGCATTGGCCGCGCCAATAGGAAAGCACTAAGTAGCCGACGCCCCTTTTTGCGCTTTGAACGCCTCACCGGCAGGCGTGCGCCATCAGCGTAAACCGGCACAGGATGCGGCGACCGGTCTTTGAATAGCGCGGGTTAGCGCGTCAAGCAAACGGCGGCACGGCGCCTGGGCCGTGGAAGACCAGTGTGTGCAGACCAAACTTGGCAGTGCCGCTAGCCTCCGACCGACTGTTTGTATTTTGCAACAACGGCAAGGTGTCCCATGAGACGGATCTGGATACCCTGCTCGCCGGCGTTTTTACTGGGATAACACATGAGTTAGCAAGGGCTAGCGTCTTGCGTTCGCTACATCCGCTGTTGTAATTTAGTCACGCTTGTACGCGTTCATCAACCGACAGGCGGTGGCACCGATGACTATGCACATCAGTATAAGTAGGAGTTGCTTCATGTTGAGACTCAGCAGATCCCTGCGCACGGCGCTAACCCTCGCCGGGCTACTGCTCGCCGCTACCACGACGCTGGCGCAGAATAAATCGAAGGCACCCGGTGCGAACGACACGTTGGACGAAGTGGTAGTCACCGGCTCGCTCATCCCACAGTCGAAAGTGGAGACCACGACGCCGGTCACCGTCATTACGGCAGACGACCTACAGGTGCGCGGCTTCTCGACGATTGCCGATGCCTTGCAGCAGAGCGCGTTCTCTACCGGCTCGGTACAGGGCCCGCAGTTTTCTTACGGCTTCACGCAGGGCGCCAAGACCCTCAGCATGTTCGGTCTGTCGGCGAGTTATGTGAAGTACCTGATCGACGGCCTGCCGATGTCAGATTATCCGGCGCTCTATAACGGTACCGATACATTCACGAGCATCGGCGGCATCCCAATGGCGCTCGTCGACCGCATCGACATTCTGCCTGGTGGTCAGTCGTCCCTGTATGGCTCGGATGCAATCGCTGGCGTGGTCAATATTGTACTCAAGAAGAAAATCGATGGCTTGGAGGCGGACGCGCGCTACGGCTTCGGCGCCACCGGCGGCGGCATTACCAAGACCTTCTCGATCGCCGATGGCTTCGATCGCGGCAGGCTGCATGTGATGGGCGGCATCCAATACGACGACACGAAACCGATCTTCGGCTATCAGCGCGGCATTACCTCGAACTACAACGCAAACGGCACGACACCGCAGACTGCTGAGCGGGACTGGCTCGTGTTCGGCCTGTTCGGTCCCAACGGCGATTACAGCAATACGTACTACTTTGCGGACCCAAACAACTGCGCCAATGTCGCCTCGCAATATGGCAACTCAACACAGCAGTACTCGCGAACTAATCGCGGCAGTTACTGCGGCACGACACGATCGGGCTACTATTCAATCAGCAACGGAGATGAGACGACTCAAGGCTATGGTCGCGTCAGCTTTGAGCTAAATAGTCATGTCGAGCTGTATACAGATCTCCTCGCCAGCCACGACAAGACTTATTTCGCCAATCCTGCCCAAGAGTTCAATTCTTCTTGGGTCAATAGTCAGTATGCGTATTACTACGATCCTAACTACGACGATTTGATGAATCTGCAGCACATCTATTCGCCGGAGGAGATCGGTAGCCTCGATTCAACCTACAGCTATAACATCGCCGACTCGCTGCGCGCTGTCATCGGTGCAAAGGGTAGCTTCGGGAGTGGCTGGACCTATGAATTGAATGCAACCTACAACCAGCAGAAGCTCACCGAAAATACGTTCACGCAGCTAACCGATAATATTTTGGCATTTTATGCGCCCATCTTCGGACAAAATCTCGGCCCAGATCCCTACGGCTTTGGCGTTTCGACCTTCACGCCGGACTATGCTTCTTTTTATAAGCCCGTGACGGCGGCGCAGTTCGCAAGCTTCAGCGGCTACTTCCATAACCACTCCTTGACCGAAAACACCCTCTTCCGTGCCCAAGTTGCCAATGGAACGCTGTTCAAACTACCTGGCGGTGATGCCGGTATTGCAATGGTCGTTGAGGGCGGTCGCCAAGCGTGGTCGTATATCCCCGATGAGGGCTTCGCGACCGGCAAGTTCTTCGGATACACCACGTCCGGGGCCTCCTTTGGCAATCGCACGCGCTCCGCCGTGACTACGGAATTGCGTCTGCCTGTCGCCCCGATGCTCACAGTCAACGCCTCAGGTCGTTACGATGACTACAAGTTAACCGGCGCTAACGTAAGCAAGGCCACTTGGAACGTCGGTCTAGAGTTCCGCCCCTTCAATGCGCTGCTCGCGCGCGCCCGTGTCGGCACCGCCTTCAAAGCGCCTACGCTATCGGACGAATTCCAGGGCCAGAGTGGTTTCTATACCGGTGCGACCGACTACTACCTGTGCGCCATGAGCGGCTACACGGGCGCAAACCTTGCTAACTGCCCGCTCCCACCGGGCGGCTCCGTGTTTGGCCAGACCTCAGGCAACACGCACTTGCAACCGATCAATGCGAACGTCTGGAACGCAGGGCTCGTCTGGTCGCCACTGGAACGATTTTCATTGGATCTCGACTATCTGCATTGGAAGATCAACAACGAGGTTTCACAACAAAGCACCGATGCTTTGCTGCGCACGGAAGCCTCTTGCCGCCTTGGTCAACTGGACATTAATTCCCCTACCTGCGTGGCAGCGCTCTCACAGGTCACTCGTGACCCGAATACGCTGCAACTGGTGCAGGTCTACACGCCGAAGATCAACGTGTCGCAGGAGTCAGTGGATGCACTGACCTTAACGGGCAACTACACAGTCCGCATCGGCTCCATGGGGAATTTGCACTTCAACTTGGCCTGGACTGACATGCTCAAGCATGAGTACCAACAGTATGCCGGCGACTCGGTCATTGATCTGCTCCGGAATCCTTACTGGAGTTCGGAGTTCAAGTCGAAGGTTAACGGTTCGGTCACTTGGGAGAAGGACGCGCTCAGTTCAACCGTCTACTTCACCCGTAACGGGCGGACCCCAAACAACCTCGCCGGGTTGTATGCCGAAGGGTATGCAACGCCAGGTGCCGGTACGTTGTCTCCGTGGACACTTGTCAACGTCAGCGCCCGCTATGCGATCAGCCCACGCTTAGAGATCACCGGCACGATTATCAATATTGCCAACACGATGCCGCCGGTCGATAAGACCTATAACGGGCTGACGAACCAGCCGTATAACATCTTCAACTTCAACCCATATGGGCGCAGCTTCCGAATGGAAGCCAAGTGGTCCCTGCCACGATAAGGGTATCCACGACCTGAACGACGCCGGCGTAGTTCGCTACGCCGGTTTTTATCTTCGCTTCCGGTCCACTCTGCATGCGCGCTGGGATAGATCTCTAGCCTATGAGCAATGCCGCTAGGTGGTTTTCTCGTTGAGATCATATTTCATGATTCGCCCATGCGGTCCAGCCTGGTCCCGCTCCAGCGTATAGACATCCCCAGAGGGGCCCAGGCGGCAACTCGTCAGAGCCGTCATTGCCGCACGATCTGCAGCCGTCAGACGAAGTGCGGAAATGTGCTGATGCGATAGGAGATGAGCAGTATTGGTTGCGCCGACGATGGCGGCCACGACGCCGGGACGATCCAGAATTGCCCGCGTTGCAATCGAGGCAATATCAGTCTGATGCGTACGAGCGAGATGATCTAACTGACGCAGCAAGTTCTGGAACAGCGGCCAGCCACCGAACTCGTCAATGATCAGTCGGTACTTTACCAAGGATCGATTGGCCAATGACTCCGCGGGCTCCGGGGCATTGAGCCAGCGATCAGACAAAAACCCGCCGGCAACGGTACCGTAACAAAGTAACGAGATGCCCTCGGACTGACAGAATGGGGTCATCTCTGTGTCTGGGCGATCATCAAGCAGAGAGTATTGCAGCTGGTGCGCGCAGACCCGCACGCCGGCGGACACAATTTCCTGTAAATGGGCGGTATCGAAGTTGGTCACGCCGACATGGGCGATTTTGCCCATCTGGCGTAGACGGTCGAGCTCTAACGCGGCTTCCACGTAGCCCGGGACATTAAAATCCCACCAATGAAACTGCACGAGATCGAGCTGCTCGGTGCCGAGTCTGCGCAGTGACCGGTCAATATTTGCTTCGACATAGGCCCGGTTGACACAAGACAACAAGGGCAAGTCCGGCACAAACTTTGTGTGCACCTGCGTCTGCGACCCCAAGCTCGGATAACGGCGTCGAAAGGTTCCGATCAACTCCTCTACCCCGGTGTAGATATCGGCGCAGTCAAACGTGGTGATCCCCGCTTCGACGAACGCCGCCATGTCACGAATCGCCTGGTCAGCATCTATAGCCCCGTGGCCTCCGGCTAGATGCCAACCGCCCTTAATTAGGCGCGAGATTTCATATCCGTCGGATAAACATTGACGTTCGATCACGGTAGCTTTTTTCCTGACAAGGGTACGGCGGTGACATCGCCATGACGAAAACTGCGCTTTGCCGTCCGAATGATCCTAAAACGTGTGGGGCAGTGCGGGTCTGGGCAGGCCACTTCGGCATCCGTGGACATCCAATCATGGGGATGGGTTGCCCGCTGCTTGGCGGGTAGTAGCGGCAATAACGCTGCGAGCGAGTAAATCGAGAAACCCTGCCCGGGCGGGAGCAACAGCATTTCACCGTGCAATTCGAAATAGTCGCCGAGGCGGGCGCCGCAATACACGGGCGTTTCCTGCGGTCCGATCACTTCAACGCGAAGGTCCCATAGATCGAAAGAATCACTATTGGCACTGTTCTGCTGATCCGTCACGCTACACCTGCAGGGATAGGAATATGGCATCTCAGCACGATCTGTTGCGAACAGCACACCGCGCACCAGAGGTAATGATGATACGAAGTGTGCAAAGCAGCAACGCTGTGCTTCAATGGAGGGGCCTTTTAAGTTGCCGGGATGACTTTGACGCAGACCACGTATGCGTCCAAAAAAGTCGACGGCACCAGGAGCGGAGACATGAAATTTCTGAAACAGCGGCCACTGAGGACAGTGGCCATCGCGGGACTAGGGTTGACGTTCGGCACACTGTTGGGACTGTGGGGCTGCGGAATGAAGGACAGCGTTCGACAGGACGCGATCGCCTCCATCCTCGCCGATCCAACCCGCTATGAAGGACGCGTCGTCACGTTGCGCGGTTTTGTCAATCTAGAACGGGATGGCGATGCCATCTATATGCACGTTGACGACTATCGTTGGGGCATCACTGCCAATGCGATTTGGCTACATATGCCCCGGTGCGCCAACCGTGCCGGCGAGGGCGTCCGGCAAGGCTACATGACCGTGGTTGGCAATTTCACTGCAAAATTACACGGTTCGGCGGAGAACTGGGTCGGTGAGATTGACGACATCAAGTTTTGCCGCTTGATTGAGGGTGTCCCGGGCGACCCTAGGCCTCGGCCAGTCGAGCCGTAAGGGATTTGGGCTGCGGCCTACCGATTCGGACTGCGTAGTGTTCTCAGCAGCGGGACTGCAAGAGAGGGCCGACGTATCAACGCACTAACTCCTCTAGCGTTCGGGCGCGGGTTCGAGGGCCAAACCCCCCGATCGAGACGATGACAGCGCCCATGGAGAGCGCGATCAGCACGAAGACCGCCGGCGTGCCGCCGTAGGCCAGTAGCGCAGCGATGATCGGCCCGGATAGCGCGGCCGAGAAGCGACTCCATCCGTAAACGAATCCCACCGCTCGCCCTCGAAGTGCCGTAGGGAATACTTCTGACTGATAGCCGTGGAAGGCATAGGACATCGTATTGTTAGCGATCGTGATGAGTGCACCGCAAGCGATCAACGTATACGACGCGGAGGCGGTTGCGAATGCCAAGCCAAAACCGGCAACCGCGACAGCCGCGCCGACAATCTGCCACTTGCGCTCCATGCGATCACCAAGCCACAGACCCAGCAAAGGGCCGACAGGGTTCGCCAGAGCTATCAAAAACGCGTATTGAAGGCTCGTCGTGACCGAGATGCCGCGCGCCATTAGCAAGGTCGGCACCCAAGCGGAAAAGCCGTAGTAGCCGAAAGTTTGGAAGAAATTGAATATCGACAACGCGATGATTCGCCCGATCAGGGGCGGACGCAGTAAATGAGAGGGGGCTGCCACAGCGACGGGCGTGGATCGCGGGAGTGTCGGCGCCAGCAGCACACCTGCCGATTCCACCGCGCGCTCGATCCGCGAAATGACGGCCTCGGCCTCGGCTAGGCGGCCGTTCTGCGCCAGCCACCGTGGTGATTCAGGGAGGCCCCGGCGCAGAAACCACGCGGCCAGCGCACCAAGCGC